>NZ_DATEMB010000055.1:0-81382 GCF_035276005.1 Rhizorhapis sp. | reverse complement strand
ACGTCCGGATTGTTGTTGACATCCATGCGCATGAAGCTGACGACGCCCGCCATCAGCAGGGCAAGAAAGACGACGATCGGCACCAGCGGATTGCGGATCGACCAGGCAGAGATATTGCGAAAGTTCACCTTGCTGCCCTTCCCGCCTTATCCGGCCGCCTTTTTCATATTGGGCCGAATTTTTTGTCCGGGATTAAGGAAGGCGCCGGCTGTAAGGACGACCTTTTCATTGCCCGAAAGACCACCGCTTATGGCGATGCCCTCGCTTGAGACCTGACCGATCTGGACAGCGCGGCGCTCCACCATATTCCTTGCGTTGACGACATAGACATAGCTGCCCTTGTCATCGCTGAGCACGGCAGATTCAGGTAACAGCGGCGCGTCAGCCGTTCCGCTCACGATCCTAGCCGATGCAAATCCGCCGGGACGCAATGCCTTGTCATAGCTGAGCAGAATGCGCGCCGTGCCAAGGCGCGTCTTTGGGTCGACCACAGGCGATACCTGCCAGATGCGGCCCGTGAAGGACCGGCCAAAACCTACGGGCGTCACGCTGGCACTCATGCCGGGCGCGATACCGGCAAGGTCCCCCTCACTCACCTCTGCCAGCATCTCCAACTCGCCGCCCTTGGCCATACGGAACAAAATGCCGCTGCCGGAACCAACCACCTGTCCCGGCTCGACAGACCGTGTGAGCACCAGTCCGGCGGCAGGCGCGCGAATGTCGAGGCGGCCCGTGCGTGCGAGCGCTTCCCGATATTGCGCTTCGGCTACATTCACCCGTGCGCGGGCGGCGTCTCGCGTCGCCGTCTTGCGATCAACATCGGCCTTTGAAATGAAACCGCGCGAAACCAGCGCCTGAGCGCGGTCCAGTTCAGCCTGCGCGAGCCGGGCATCGGCGCGCGCAACATCAATCTGCGCCGCAAGGGCGCGAATTTCCTGCGTCTGGACCGAACGTTCGATGACCGCAAGCGGCTGCCCGGCACGCACCCAGTCCCCTGGCTCCACCAGCACGCGCAACACCATACCGCCTTCGCCCACCACACCAACTGGCATTTCCCGGCGAGCAGCCAATGAGCCGGTGGCGTTCACGACGCGGTCCACCGGCTGCCGGCCTGGAATGACGACAGTGACCGCCGGCGTTTGCGACAGGTCGGAACCCGCCGGCTGATCCGCTCCCGCATCCATGAGCTTCAGCGCAATCACCAGCGCGACAAGGGCCAGCCCCGCCGCAATGGCGGCGATAATGATCGTGCGCTTCCGCCGCTGCATGGCGGCGTCAGCGCTGTCCATATCGCCTTCTGGTACAAAGCGCGTCTCGTAGTTCATTCACATTCTCTTTTTTACGGCGCGCGCAAATAGTCCATCGGCGCCGCCTGGAACACTGTATTATCCGAATATATCACCAGCCTCAAGCCTCAACTGTATGCGTCAGTGAGTTGCCCGAAGCGGCAGGGGTGCGGCCGAAGGTGGGCGCAAAATGCGCGTAAGCCAAACAGAATGCAACAAAATAGGTTTCAAGCGACCCATTGGGGGTCGTCCGATCGGTCAGCCCCGCTCCTCATCGTTTATGTTAAGGATTATGCGGGAAAAAGCACCAAAGCCAGCGTCAGCCTGGCAAGGGAGTCGCGATGGATATCTTGATCTGGCTAGGGCTAGGGCTTGTCGCGGGCGCGCTCGCCAAGTTCGTAGTGCCGGGCAAGGATCCGGGCGGGTGCGTGGTAACCATCCTGCTCGGGATTGCCGGTGCCTTGCTGGCGGGTTTCGTCGGGCGGGTCGCCGGACTATACGGCCCCGGAGAGCGAGCCGGCTGGATCGCCGCCACCCTTGGGGCAGCGGCGATTCTGGTCGTCTACAACATTTTAAGGCGCAGATAGCAGCGAGAAGAGAGTAAACCCCCTATCGCACCGAACCCCGCCGGATAAGGTTCACGATCGCCAGCAGGACCACCGCGCCCAGGAAAGAGGCGATGAGCGAGGAAAGGCTGAAATCACCGCGGTTTATAGTACCACCGGCGAAGACCAGACCTGCCAGGAACGCGCCGACGATGCCGACGACAATGTTGAGCAAGATACCCTGCTGAGCATCGGTGCGCATCAGGATGCTGGCAAGCCAGCCAAGAATGCCGCCGACAATCAGCCAGATGATAATGTTCATTGCACGTCTCCTGTCTTTATTGGTGTGCAATAAAGCGCCCGGCGGCAAAAAACGTTCCGGCCCCATAGTGCATAGCAATTCCCGATGGGAATGACAGAGAAGGTGAAGTGAGACGTTGTTTCCGTCGTCCCTGCGCAGGCAGGGACGACGTTTTTTTAAGGTGGCAGGCCCCAAATAGCGAACTGGAAAGAGAATTTCGTTTACAAACAAAAACCGCCCGCCCTTTGGGGGCAGACGGTCTTGGCGTCGCGGCGATACCGGCCCGCTTGTTCAATATTTCTGCTGGCGCTCGTACAGCGACTTGTAATGCTGAATGCGAGTGACGCGCAGACCCGGCATACCCGACCGGTCGACAGCCCGCTGCCAGCCCGCAAATTCCTCAAGCGTCAGCCCATAGCGCTCGCACGCCTCATCCACGGTCAGCAATCCGCCATTGACGGCCGCCACAACCTCGGCCTTGCGACGAACCACCCAGCGCGTCGTCGAAGCGGGGGGGAGCGAATCCAGCGTCAGCGGTTCGCCGAGGGGGCCAACAACCTGAGCGGGTCGGATTTTCTGATTCTCGATCATTCTCACCTCAAAACACGGCAACGGAGCCAATCACATGTCTGCGTTCAGCGACTTGTCACAGGAGCATTGAACATCGGCTAAAGCGCCACGGTAAATGCTCCATTCACGATTCTTGCCCCACCGTTAAATGCCCGGCGATCAGCGGATTGAAGCATCCCGCCAGGCTTCTGGCCTTCACATTTTCTACTGTCCTGGGCGCAAATATCCGCGCCAGGGCGGCGGCAAAATCCGCTTCGTCCGCTGGCTCCCCCTCTTCAGCGGCAATACAGCGCGCCGTTGGCGTTGCCGCCTGCCGCGCCGAGGCAACGGCAAGCAGCACCGACAGATCGGGCGCCTGCTCCCCCAGCCGGGAAATCGCGCCAGGCGTGCGTGCCCTCAACCGATGCGGAAAATTCATGTCCATAAGCCGAATCAATAGCGGATAATGGATAAAGCCCGGTAAACCGCCTGGTGAGAAGCTGTTAAGCAGCCTTAACGCCGGGCTCTGGCGCTGGGGCGTGAAGCAGACTATATGCCCCGCATCATGTCAGCCGATTTCCAGCTCGAAGGGCCGATGCAGGCCCGGCGGATCGTCGTCGCCATGTCGGGCGGCGTCGACAGCAGCGTCGTGGCCGCTTTGGCCGCGCGGTCGGGCGCGGAGACCATTGGTGTCACGCTTCAGCTCTATGATCATGGCGCAGCGACCGGACGGACGGGAAGCTGCTGCGCCGGGCAGGATATTCGCGATGCACGCGCGGTCGCCGACAAGCTGGGGATCGCTCATTATGTCTTCGATTATGAAAGCCGCTTCCGGGAGTCGGTGATCGAGGATTTCGCCAATGAATATATGGCGGGCCGTACCCCCATTCCCTGCGTCAAATGCAATATGGGAGTGAAGTTCACTGACCTGTTCACCCTTGCCCGCGAACTAGGCGCCGATTGCCTTGCGACCGGCCATTATGTCCGCCGCGTGAGGAGCGTTGAGGGGGCGGAGTTGCACCGGGCGGCGGACCCGGCGCGCGATCAGAGCTATTTCCTCTTCGCCACGACACAGGATCAGCTCGATTATCTGCGCTTTCCGCTGGGGGGCTTGCCCAAACCCCAGGTGCGGGAAATCGCTGCGTCGCTGGATCTTGCCGTGGCGATGAAGCCGGACAGCCAGGACATTTGTTTCGTGCCCGACGGAGACTATGCGCGGATCGTGCGCAAGGTTCGGCCGGATGCCGATGATGGCGGCGACATCCTCCATATAGACGGCCGTGTGCTGGGCCAGCACAAGGGCATGATCCACTATACTGTGGGCCAGCGGAAGGGACTGGAAATCGGTGGCCAGCCCGAGCCGCTCTACGTCATTCGCCTCGACGCCGCGAACAAGCGCGTGATCGTCGGCCCGCGTCAGGCCCTCGCTGTAAGCGCCGCTCATCTTAGCGAGCTCAACTGGCTCGGAGCGAGCTTTTCCGGCACCTGCCAGGCAAAGGTCCGCTCGCTTGCCAAGCCCGTTCCGGCACGGCTGGAGGGCGGCAGGCTGCTCTTCCTTCAGCCAGAATATGGCGTCGCCCCTGGCCAGGCGGCGGTGCTCTATGATGGCGACCGGGTCCTGGGCGGCGGCTGGATAGCGGAAACCGAACCGGCGGAGCTGGCGCGGGTCGCCTGAAACGGAACATTCCTGGCCATTCGCCGGTTTCGCTTTGATGAAGTCCATGCTTCTCGTGCTGGTCGGATCTGTCCTGATCATTGTCGGCGTCGCCGTGGCGGCTGTTCGCACGGCGCGGCGCGGGCGGCTGAGCAGTCCGGCACCCAATAGCGAACATCCCGATACGCTGGAACCGCAAGGACGTGGCGACCGGCTCAATCTGTTTTCCGACCTGCCGGGAATTGCTCTTGTGGCCTTGGGTGCGGTCGTTCTGCTGCTTTGGGCGGTTATTTGAGCGCCATAGCCTAACCTCCCGGAAACAGTTCCACCAAGCGCGCTAATTGCTGACGCACCGCCGCCTGCTCTTCCTCGTTGGAGAATCCCAGGCGCACAATCGTCAATCCCTGCTCAGGCGAAATCAGCAGATATTGCCCGCGATGGCCAAGACTCGCGAAGAGGCTGGACGGCCCATGGCCGGGAAACAAGATGTCGCGCCTGCCCTCGGGCCGGGGCTTGTTGAGCCACATATGACCGCCATAGCTTGGGTCTAGCGGAGAGGATGTCCGCATGAAGCGGACCCAGCGGGCAGACAATATTTGCCGCCCGTCCGCTTCGCCATTGCGGCGCAGAAACTCTCCGAACTTCGCATAATCCCGCGCGGTCGCATGCATGAAGCTGCCGCCGATGAGCGTGCCATGCGCGTCGAATTCCGGCGTAAGGCTCGCAAGGCCCAATGGCTCGATCAACCGGCCGCGCAGGAACTGCATCATCGCCTGCCTTCGGACATCGGGGTCCTCGCTGGCGGTAAGAGCGCGTGTCACAATGTCCGACAGGATCATGCTCGTGGCGGTGCTGTACTGGAATGCCGTGCCCGGCCGGGACGCGAGCGGCTTGGCCTCGGCATAACCAGCCATGTCGCCAGCGCCGCTCATGAACAGCATTCGCACCGTATCGCTGTCATAGACTGGATCGCCATTTTCCACATGCTCCAGCCCGGAGGACATGTGCAGCAGGTTCCGCAATGTGATCCCCGCGCGAGGATCGCCGGGCTGGCTCCAGGCAGGTACGGGGGCAGGCGCATCAAGCACCAGCCGTCCGTCGGACACCATGAGACCCACGAGCGTTGCCGTTATGCTTTTCGCTATGGACCAGCTTATCAGCTTGCTGCCAGGTCCAAAGCCATCGCCATAGCGCTCGGCGATGATCTCGCCGTCTCGCATCACGACCAGGGCGCGCGTCTGTCCCATGGCCGGATCGTCGAACAGAGGATCGATCGCAGCGCGCAAATCCACCTCGCTGACCCCGGCAGAACCATGCGCGGCATAGGATCGCGGTGCCTGCCCCGACAGCGACCGGGGCAATGCGGTCCAAATCGCACCGCAAAGGGCAAGGCTTGCCAGAAGGATGATTTTCCGGTTCATGGGCCGCGCTTTACAGCATCGTCGCGCGAAAGGGGAAGAATGATCAACGCGAAGGTGGCGGGCTATGTGGTTGCCGGGCTGATAGCCGCCGGAGTGGCCCTGCTTGCCTGGAATTGGCCCGATCTCAAGACACGGGCGGAGGCGGGTGTTGGCTATGGCGCGCGGATCGGCTGTTCCTGCCGCTATGTGCAGGGCCGGACGATGGAGAGTTGCGAGCAGGACATGGAGACCGGGATGGAGATCGTCATGCTCGACGATCTGCCGGACGAGCGTGCCGTGGTGGCAAGCGTACCCCTGATGGCAAAGCGGATAGCGAGATTCCAGCCCGGTTTCGGTTGCGTGCTGGATTGAGGAGCCCGCCCTCTACGGCGCTCCTTCTGCCTCCTGCTTCGCCAGCCGCCGTTGCTCAAACCATTGGCGCAGCATTGCCTGAGTGCAGCCGGTCTGCCCATTGCTCCCGATGACAGAGCAACTGTTGGGAAGCAGTTGCCGGTTGGCAGCTTCCATCGTTTCCACGCGGCTTGTCCAGTTTTGACCGCCGACGGTTTCCTTCTTTTCGCGAAGGGTCTTTGGAATGCGGTAGCGCTCGCTTTCGGGTTTCCGTGCGCAGACGATAATCGCGTCCTCCTCCGCCTTGGGACAGGGATCATCACCATAGACCACCAGCGTCTGAACACGCCGGGGCGATTCAGCCTGCGCAGGGGTCAAAGCTGCGCACAGGGTCATAAGAGTGATGAGGCGAAGGGCACGCATGGCGGACCTATTTCCGCCCTTCAAAATGAACGGCGCCTGTACCCGTTCCTACCGCACCTCGAATTCCGCCTTCAGTCCCATCGCGGCTGAAAGCTGCCGTAAGCGCCGCTCGACCGCTTCGCCGAACAGTGCCGCATGGCTGTGAGAGAGGACGAGGCGAAGCATGTCCCCTCCCGCCTCAAGCGCGCCCAGCGTCAGCGGCCCCGCCACGCCGCCGCTAAGGCGCTGGGCGAGACGGATCGCAAGTCCCCAGCGGATCGCCTGCTGAAGCGCATCGGGAGAAGCCAGACCCTCCAGTTGCTGCGGAACCGATGTGCCACCCCCCAGATGGGAATAGAGCGCCTGCGCCAGCATCGCCCTGCCCGCCACGTCAATGCCGACCCAATTGCCGTGGAGGGCGATTTCAAGGCCGCGCTCGGCACGAAATTCGGGATTGGCGCGCCAGCCGACATCGGCAAGCAGGCAGGCGGCCCGGCGTATGCGGCGCCATTCGGCCGGGCCGTCATTGAAAACAGGCGTGATCCACCGGTCGATGAGGTCGCCATGGCCGCGAAAGCGTCCCTGTGTTTCACCTTCGGCCGCTGCCGCAGTCAGCAACGGATCCAACGCCCTGATATCCGACTGCAGTTCCTGGAACAGCAGCCCTTCACGCAGACCAAAGGCCGATACGACAAGGTTTGAGCTCTGAAGATGGCGCACCATAGCGGAGAGTAGAAGGGCTGCGTCCGACATGGTGGGGATGCGGCTTGGCGAGAGCGACGAAATTGCCCGTAACCGCCCCTTGTCCATGCCCGCGAGTACGCGAACCAGATAGGCAGGCGTATCCCGCCCCATTTCATAATGATGAATGACGGGCAGGGGAAAACCCGTCAAATGCATGTCGAGCCGCGCCAGCGCCCGCCATGATCCCCCGACGAGGTAGAAGGGGAGACCGGGCGTCACGCTGTCCCAGCCGGCCTTTTTGAGCAGCTTGACGACGTGCCGGTCGAGGACATGCTGTCCCTTGGCCCGAATGTCGGGAATGCGGAGTACGCCGAGCGGCAAGGAAACCGACTCCCGCACCTTGCCGCCCGAAACCCGCACCAGTTCCAGACTGCCGCCGCCAAGATCGCCAACAATCCCATCGGCGTCGGGGATGGCGGAGAGAACGCCCGCTGCGGCTGCATGCGCCTCTTCTTCGCCCGACAGCAGCCGGACATCAAAGCCCAGCGCTTCTGCGCGCCGGACAAATTCCGGGCCGTTGCTGGCTTCCCGAACCGCGGCGGTCGCAACGCACCGGACCTCGCCTGTCTCCATTTCGCGGCAGAGCTGATGAAAACGCGCAAGAGCCGTTAGCCCGCGCCGCATGGCCGATTCTTCAATGGCCCCGGTTTTAGCGAGCGATCCGCCTAGCCCTGCCATTACCTTTTCGTTGAACAAAATGAAGGGGATGCGGCGCGGGCCGTCATAGACCACCAGGCGAACGCTGTTCGATCCGATATCGATGATCCCGGTGCGGGCGGTTTCCGCAGGGGAAGCCGCTTCCTTCGGAAGCCCATCCGGGCGCGGACGGGCAATCAGGGGGGACTGCAATGTCACCGCCGCCGTCTCAGGCTGAGCTTGGGCACGGCTTCGCTCTTGCGCAAGGCTGCACCGCGGCCGGAAAGCGAGGGATTGGTCATAAAATAATGATGCAAGTTGAATGGCTTGTCCCCGGCATCAATCCGGTGATAGCGCCCGTCGCTGTCCAGTTCCCAGCTTTGCTCATTGTCGATAAGGTTCGCCACCATCACCTGATCGAGCACCTGGTCATGAACCGTGGGATTCTCGATCGGCAGCATATATTCCACTCGCCGGTCGAAGTTGCGTGGCATCCAGTCGGCCGAGCTGATATAGACCTTCGCCTCGCGATTTGGCATTTCCCTGCCGCTGCCAAAGGCCCAGATGCGGCTATGCTCCAGAAAGCGGCCCACCACTGATTTGACGCGAATATTCTCCGACATGCCGGGCACGCCGGGACGAAGACAGCAGATGCCGCGCACGACCAGTTCGATCTTCACCCCGGCCTGGCTGGCGGCATAGAGCTTTTCGATGATCGCCGGATCGACCAGCGAGTTCATCTTGGCCCAGATGGTGCCGGGCCGCCCCGCCTGCACATGGGCCACTTCCGTGTCGATGAGGTTGGAAAGACTGTCGCGCATATCCCGTGGCGACATGATGAGCAGGTCCAGCTTCTGCGGCTCGACATAGCCGGTGATATAGTTGAACAGCGCCGCCGCATCCCTTCCGGCCCGCGGATCGGCGGTGAAGAAGCTGAGATCGGTGTAGATGCGTGCAGTGACGGGGTGATAATTGCCTGTGCCGAAATGGCAGTAGGTACGGAATTGCTCCCCTTCGCGCCGGACGACCATCGAAATCTTGGCGTGGGTCTTCCAGTCGATGAAGCCATAGACGACCTGCACCCCGGCCCGTTCAAGCGCGCTGGCCCAGAGCAGATTCTGTTCCTCATCGAAACGGGCCTTTAGCTCGACCACGGCCGTTACAGACTTGCCTGCCTCCGCCGCGTCAATCAGCGCGCGGATCACCGCCGACTGCTTACCGGCGCGGTAGAGCGTCTGCTTGATCGCCACAACGTCAGGGTCCTCGGCGGCCTGCCGCAAAAAGGCGATAACGACTTCGAAGCTCTCATAGGGGTGGTGAACGACGATGTCCTTGGCCCTGATGGCGGCGAAACAGTCCCCGCCATGTTCGCGGATGCGTTCGGGAAAGCGCGGAGCATAAGGTTCGAACTTCAGATCCGGGCGGTCCTCATCGACAATGCCCGACAGGTCGCCAATACCGACGAAGCCCTCGACTTCCGTGATGATCGCCTCATGGCCCTGAAGCATGTCTTGAAGCATTTCCTCGACCGCCGGGGGCAGGCCGACCTCAATCTCCAGCCGGATCACCCGACCGCGGCGGCGGCGCTTGATGGCGCTGCGGAAATAGCGGACGAGGTCCTCCGCCTCTTCCTCGATCTCGATATCGCTGTCGCGAATGATGCGGAAAACGCCGCTGTCCTTCACCTCATATCCGGGAAAGAGCAGATGCGAAAAGCGGCGCAAGATGGCCTCCATCGCCATGTAGCGCGCGGGTTCGCCGGGAATGCGGACCCAGCGGGAGACGGTCGAGGGGATCATCACCAGCTCGCGCACCGGCTCCTTGTCCGACAGGCGCACCAGATCGAAGACGACGCTCAGCCCCTGATTGGGGATGAAGGGAAAGGGATGCGCCGGATCAAGCGCCTGGGGCGTCAGGATCGGAAAGATTTGCGTGAGGAACTGGTTTTCCAGCCAGGCGTCAGCCTTGGCGCCCATGGAGCCCGCGCCGACCACTTCCACGCCCTGCTGCGCCAATTCGTGGTGAAGGCTGTGCCAAACCTGCTGCTGCTCCGCCATGAGGCTGTCCGCTTCGGCCTCGATAGCCTGGAGCTGCTGCGTGGGGGTCAGGCCATCCGCCGAGCGAAGGTCCACATCCTGCAGTTGCTGCCCTTTAAGGCCCGCAACGCGGACCATGAAGAACTCGTCGAGATTGGTGCCCGAGATGGACAGGAAGCGCAGGCGTTCCAGCAATGGATGCGCCGGATTGCAGGCCTCCTCCAGCACTCGCCGGTTAAAGGCGAGCCAGCTCAGTTCCCGGTTGAAATAGCGTTCGCTGGGAAGGCTCAACGATGCTGATGGGTCGGCTTCGGCCACATTCTTTTCCTTGTAATCCGGCGGCAGGCGGAAACAGCTTCAGAGCCCGACGAAATTAGATTCCGTTGCTGTCGACCAAAGTCTAGACTTATCGCTCCAGGCCAATGTCCCTCGACCAAGCTCGGGACGAACGGGTTTACGTAAAATCATCAAACTCCAAAACCATAGCAATGCCTATATATCCCCTAGTCCTGATTTGTGCAGGACTTCCTTCGCAAATGGGACGGAAATTTTACGGGATTGCGACAGCGCGGCGTCATTTAGGCAAGCGACCGTCGCGGCGATGGCGGCATAGCTGCGTTCGATGCGGCGGTGGAGGAAAGCCGCCAGATCAACCGAATAGGCAGCGCCACAATCGGCCAACCCCTTTTCAAGGAGGGCAAGGGCCAAGGCGTCATCCGGCTCCTCGATGGAAACATGGGGCGCTGCGGCAAGCCTGGAGCGCAGGTCCGGCAAGGCGATGTCCCACATGGCAGGGGGGAGATCGGCGATCAGCAGCAGCGGATAATGTCCCATCTGGGCATTGTTCCAGGCGTGGAACAGCGCCTCCTCATCGGCTTGCCGGGCATCGTCGATCATCTTGCCGCCCGTCTTGCGGACGAAAAGGCGGCCTAGGGTGGAACGCCCCGACTTGGTTGGACCGGTCAGGATGGAAATGCGGACCGGCCAAATGCCCCAATGGTCGAGATGCCGCACCGCAAGCCGGTTGCTTTCGCTCAGCAGGAATGTCTCGCCCTTGTCGCGGCTCGTCCAATCCAGCGGAAGGCTGATCTGGCTCATTGCCCGTTCGTTGGCGTTCCCGGCGCTGACCCGCGCCGCTGGATGCGCAATGTGTTTCCGGACATGACGGCTGTCCAGCCGCGCGCGGCCAGGGCCGAACGCAGGCTTTCGCCGGTTCCGGCATAGCTTACGCTCATGACGGACGTGCCGCCCAGGGCAAGGCTGTTGGTGATGGCGCTGCGGACCCCGGGAATGGAACGAAGAGCAGCCTCTCCCATTCCGACCGAATTTACGTCCGGAGTATCGAACTGGATGGAAAAGGCGTTGATACCTTGCGCCGGAATTTCGGTTGCGCCCTGATCCAGCCCCGCTTCTGCGCCTTCCTCTATACCGAGTTCCTCGGGTTCGACCGGTTCCTCAATGATCAGCGAGGGATCGGGGCGCAAGGTGCCGTCCATCAGCGCCCTTGTGTAAAGGGCGTCCATCCGGCGGACCGCCTGATCCATCATCTCCGGGATGCCGCTGCTCGCCGCCACGCGCAGGGCAAAGGTGCCGATGAGGCGATTATCCGGGCCATAGCGGGCGGCGAAACGGCCAATGACAGGGCCACCCGGCCATTGCCGCTCCAGACGCGCCATGGGCATGATGACGTCCGCCGCACCATATTGGTCGAGCAGCACGCGCCACCAGATCCGCCCGCGCCTGCCCGCCTGCCCTGCATTGAGCAGCAACGGATCAGGGCCGGTGCCGATAGTGCGGACATAGTCGATGGCGCTGTCGCCGGTGCGGTAGCGCGCCCAGGCCTTCTGCCATTCGCTGCGGTTCTCAAAGCTTTCCTGAGCGCCGCTTTCCGTAGTGATCGGCAGGACCAGAAGCGGCGCCGAGCGCATCGCGCTTGCCCGGACGCCCAATATCTGGCCCGCACGCGCACGATCGAAGAGGACGCCCAGCGTCGCAATATAGCGGTTGGGGCCGATCTGCTCCTTTTCGACCACAATGCCCGAGACGATATTTTCCAGCATCGAATCATTAAGGGCTGGAACGCCGCTTCCGGGATTCATCTTCTGCCACAGCTTGCGCCATCCTTGACGCTGCGCCATGCGCCAGCCCGCTTCACGCGCCTTTTCGGCGGTGTCGGAATAGACGTCGACCTTCACGCCATCGACCTGGAAATCGCCCTCGCTGCTGATCGGGGGCACGCCCCGGTCGCCCTCGATCTGCGCGAAAAGCACAGCGCCCGCCCCCATACAGGCGAGCGCTCCGGCGATGGCGATGTTGCGAAATCGGGTCCTGTTCATGCGCACGGCGCCCTTTTGGCGACAATTGCGTAGAAATCCAAGAAAGATATCGGTAGGCGCGGCATATGACCCAGAAAGATGACGTTCCCGAGTCCTATAGCTATGCCCAGGCGGGCGTGTCGATAGCTGCCGGCAATGCACTGGTGCGTGCCATCGCACCGCTGGCAAAATCCACCAGCCGCCCAGGAGCAAATGCGGATTTGGGCGGATTTGGCGGTTTTTTTGACCTGAAGGCCGCAGGCTACAAGGATCCGCTGCTGGTTGCTGCCAATGACGGCGTCGGTACGAAGCTGAAGCTCGCCATCGATCATGACAAGCATGACGGCGTGGGAATCGATCTTGTCGCCATGTGCGTCAACGACCTGATCGTGCAAGGCGCCGAGCCGCTTTTCTTTCTTGACTATTATGCCAGCGGCAAGTTGGAGAGCGGCGTTGCTGAACGAGTAATCGCCTCCATCGCGGATGGATGCAGGCAGGCGGGCTGCGCGCTCATCGGCGGCGAAACTGCCGAGATGCCGGGCATGTATGCACCGGGTGACTATGACCTTGCCGGCTTTTGCGTGGGCGCGGTCGAACGGGAACAGGCACTCACCGGAACGAAGGTTGCCGAAGGCGACGTGCTGCTGGGCCTTGCCTCGTCGGGAGTCCACAGCAACGGCTTCTCACTGGTGCGGAGGCTGGCGGCGGACAAGGGATGGAAGCTCGCCCGTCCTGCGCTGTTCGACCAGGATATTCTGCTGATCGACGCACTGATGGCCCCCACGCGTATCTACGTAAAGCAGCTGCTGCCCCTTATCCGGTCCGGCAGGATTGCGGCGCTGGCCCATATCACCGGCGGCGGGCTGCTAGAGAATATTCCGCGTGTTCTGCCAGACGGGCTGCACGCCATTGTCGAGGCCGACCGCTGGGAACAGCCGCGCCTGATGGCCTTCCTTCAGGCGCAGGGAAATATCGAGCCTGAGGAAATGGCACGCACCTTCAACTGCGGCATCGGGATGGTGCTGGTGGTGAAGGAAACCGATGTTACAGAAGTGACGCAGGCGCTTAGCGTGGCGGGCGAAACCGTGTCGCGCATCGGCCATATCGAGGCGAGCGAAAAGGGCTGCACCGTGAAGGGCAGCAAAGATTGCTGGAGCGCCAGAGATGCGTGGAGCGCGACGCATCATGGCTGAATTCCCGGCCCCGAGAGGGGACAAATGAAAGCCAAGGTCGCAGTCCTCATCTCCGGCCGCGGGTCCAACATGGCGGCTCTCGTCTATGCCGCCAAGCGTCCGGATTGCCCGTTCCAGGTCGTGCTGGTCGCATCCAACGATCCGGACGCGCAGGGTCTTGCCTTTGCGGAGGCCGAGGGCATTGCCGCCTTCGCACTATCCCACAAGGGAATGAAGCGGGCGGAGTTCGATGCCCTCATCGATGCGGAAATCCGCAAGTCAGGCGCGCAATATGTTGCCCTCGCCGGATATATGCGGCTGCTGTCCCCGGAGTTTGTAGAGCAATGGGCCGGGCGGATGCTCAACATCCACCCATCGCTGCTCCCCAAATATAAGGGCCTGCACACGCATGAGCGGGCGCTGGCGGCAGGAGACAAGGTGGCGGGCTGCTCCGTGCACCTGGTAACCGCGGAACTGGATGACGGACCGGTGCTCGGCCAGATCGAGGTCGCAGTCCTGCCGGGCGATACGCCCGACAGTCTGGCCGCGCGGACGCTGATCGCGGAACATCAGCTCTATTCCCGTGTGCTCGCGGACTATGTGATGCGCAATAAGTAGCTGAGGCATTCATAGGGCGGCACGCACTCTGCGAGCCAACCGTTCGCGCAGCAATCATGACAATGCTAGTGCTCCAGAATGAACAGATGGCGCGATAGATTCGGCGAGCATTCAGCGACCCTTATCGCAGTCTGCGGCCTTGCCGCCTGGTTTGCGATGCTATGGTTCATGTTTGGCGACGTCCTCTGATGACAGGGCCAGGGGCTCGCGGGCAACGCCGCCCGGCTGCCATTCGCTGGGCCGCTTTCGCTTGTATCTTGGCCGTTTTCTGGCTGACCCCGCTTCTGCTGGGAGGACCCCGGTCGGCTCTCGACAGGTCAGTGCTGGCCGCGCTCCGCGCCGGCGATCACTTGGCACTGGTCCAGGGCTTCCTCTTCATCACGCATCTCGGCAGTTGGGTCACACTTTCGGTCCTTTCTTCGGGTGCGGCAGCATGGCTGGCCTTGAAACAGAGGGTCCGTGATGCGCTCATTCTGCTGGTGACCGTATGGGGCGTCCGCGTTGCGGTTGAATTGCAGAAGCTGTGGATTGATCGAGCCCGGCCCGGCGACGAGCATCTGGTGGACGTTCACTCGGCCAGCTTTCCAAGCGGCCATGCCGCAAATTCGCTTGTCACATATCTGATGATGGCCGCTTTACTTTTTGGGACTCGCACGTCCGTCGTGATCGCACTGATGCTCAGCTTCCTGATCGGCCTCAGCCGTCCCATCCTCGGCGTCCATTGGCTGAGCGACGTCATCGCAGGCTGGGCCTTTGCCTTCTGCTGTGCAATCCTTGCTTTAAGCATGCGTTCCGGAAGGAGCGACGGCATTTTGGTCAGCCGGATGAGGACCGGAAATCCGCCCGAAGTCCGATAGGCCGAATTACTCCGATCCCCCCATCTTCAACAGCTTGCCGAACTCCAGTGGGAAAGGGAAGACGATGGTGGAGCTCTTCTCCGCCGCAATGACGTTCAGCGAACCCAGATAACGGAGCTGCATCGCCTCGGGTTGCTGACTCAATGTCTGGGCGGCCTCCAGCAGCTTCTGCGCCGCCTGCTGCTCGCCCTCTGCGATGATAATCTTGGCCCGCCGTTCGCGTTCGGCCTCCGCCTGGCGAGCGATGGCGCGGATCATCGTTTCGTTCAGATCCACATGCTTGATCTCGACATTTGAAACCTTGATCCCCCAACTGTCCGTCTGGAGGTCCAGTATCTCCTGAATATCATTGTTGAGCTTGTCGCGTTCCGCCAGCATCTCGTCCAGTTCATGCTTGCCGAGCACCGAACGCAGCGTCGTCTGTGCGAGCTGGCTGGTCGCCTGCATATAATCTTCCACCTGGATGATGGCCTTTTCAGGATCCATAACGCGGAAATAAATGACCGCATTCACCTGCACCGACACATTGTCATGGCTGATGACGTCCTGCGTCGGCACGTCGAGCACGACGGTACGCAAGTCGGTCCGCACCATCTGCTGCACGAAGGGAATGAGGAGGATCAGCCCCGGCCCCTTGACGCCCGTGAAGCGGCCAAGGGTGAAGATTACGCCGCGCTCATATTCGCGCAATATCTTGATCGCGGCGGACAGGAACAGCAGAGCAAGGATGAAGACGGGGATATAATAGACAAAGGTGCTTACCATCTCTTCATTCTCCCTGGGGTGAATCCGCCGGATCGACGCGCAAGGTAAGTCCATCAAGGCCGCGCACCCGGACCCGCGCACCCGGTTTCAGCCGGGCCGTGCCTGACGCATTCCACCGCTCCCCATGCGCAAACACATGGCCGCACCCGCCGCGCCAGTCCTGAACGACGCCATAGGCGCCGATCATCTCCTCCCGCCCGCTGACAATCCGGCTGTGCCGCGCGGTAAAGGCGAGGCGGCCAATCGACAGGATGATCGCAAGGCTGAGGCCCGCAAGGCCACCGATCAACGGCCAGGCGATGCGGAATTCCGGCACGTCCGTGTCAATGAGGATCGTCGCACCCAGAATGAAGGAGACCACGCCGCCGATCCCCAATATGCCGAGCGAAGGGGCGAAATGTTCCGCCACCATCAGGCCGATCCCCAGCGCCATCAGCGCCAGCCCTGCATAATTCACCGGCAGGGCGGCAAAGGCATATAGACCAACGAGCAGGCAGATCGCGCCTATGGTTCCAGGATAGATGGAGCCAGGATTGATGAACTCGAAAATCAGGCCGTAAATGCCCACCATCATGATGATGACAGCGACATTCGGATTGGTGATGGCGCTCAGCAGGGCCGTCCGCCATTCGGGCTTCACCTCCCTTACGCCAAGGCCGCGCGTATGGAGCGTCACCTTCTTTCCTGGCAGGCTGACCTGCCGTCCGTCCACTTTCTGAAGCAGTTCGGGGACGGATCGAGCCTCCAGGTCGATCACCCCTTCCTTGAGCGCTGCGCTGGCGGAAAGGCTCGCCGCCTCCCGCACCGCCTTTTCGGCCCACTCGCTGTTGCGGCCGCGCATCTCGGCCAAAGAACGGATATAGGCTACGGCGTCATTTACCGCCTTTGCAGTCATGGCGTCGGTCGATTTGGGGCCCTGCTCCTTCTTCTTGTCCTGTTCATCGCCGCCAAAGGGCAGTCCCCCGACCTGCACCGGGGTCGCGGCGCCCACATTCGTACCAGGGGCCATGGCCGCGATATGGCTGGCGTAAAGCAGAAAGGTGCCCGCGCTCGCCGCCCTCGCACCGCTCGGACTGACGAAGGTGGCCACCGGCACAGGAGACGCCAATATGTCCCGGATGATCGCCCGCATCGATGTGTCCAGGCCGCCCGGCGTATCGAGCCGCAATATGACGAGCGGCGCGCTTTCCCTGACCGCCTGCTTCAGGGTACGGGAAACATAACTGGCCGTCGCGGGGCCAATCGCTCCATCCAGATTGAGCACAATGGCCGGGGGACGCGGCTGCGCAGCCGTCAGCAGCAATCCCAGGAGCATGGCAACAAGGCGCAGATAATAAATCGTGCGCCAAGCCGATTCCGATCGCCGCTCTGCCGCCATGATGCTGTCCTTTGACGGCAACACTATAGCAAAGCAGCGCGCTTCTGCGAAGGCGGGAGCCTGCCTTCAGTTCATTCCGGCAATTGCCGCACCATTTCCAGCGCGCGGGCGAATACGGCCTCGAACATGTGCGCCGTCAGCCGGCCCGTCTGCGTATTGTACCGGGAGCAGTGATAGCTGTCGATCAGCCACCGCCCGCCCGGCATGCGATGTTCCGCGCCATGGCCGAATTTCGCTTTGGGCAGCCGCCCGCCCAGCACCTTCACCGCCGATTGATGCGCGATCTGGCCAAGAGCGATAAAGATCCGCGCGCCCGGCAAGGCTTCCACCGATCCCGCCAGGAACGGTCGGCAGGTCCGGATTTCCTCCGGCGTAGGCTTGTTCTGCGGCGGCAGGCATTTGACGGCATTGATGATGATGACATCCTTAAGCCGCACATCGTCATCGACGCGCGACTCATATGTCCCTTCCGACAACCCGAACTTCGCAAGGGTCGCGAACAGCAGGTCGCCGGCATAATCGCCGGTAAAGGGCCGTCCCGTGCGGTTCGCTCCATGCTTGCCGGGCGCAAGTCCCACAATCGCAATCCGAGCGTGCGGATCGCCCATGGCCAGCACCGGCGCGTTCCACCAGTCAGGGTGCTCGGCGCGCAAAAGCTTCCGATAGGCGGCCAGGCGAGGACAGCGGGGACAGTCGCGGGGCGGCTCTGTCTGCGGAATGGGGCTTTCCAACATAAGGACTCCGCGATAGGCGCAAGCAGATGTCCAGGGCAAGCTATGCCATAGCGCTCGGTTCCAACCAGCCGCACCACCGCCATGGCGGTCCCGGCCGGATATTGCTGGCCGCGCTTCAGGCCCTGGAGGCGGAGGACATCTATATCGCCGCCCGCGCCCCCATCATCCAGACGCCGCCAATTGGCCCATCACGCAGGACCTTCGCCAATTCCGCGGCCCTCATCCAGACAAATCTCCATCCGCCTGAACTTCTGCAATGCCTGAAACGCATCGAGCGGGACTTCGGCCGCCGCCCTGGCCAGCGCTGGGGCCAGCGAAGGCTCGACATCGACATCATCCTCTGGTCGGGCGGCCGATGGAACAGCCGCCACCTCGCCATTCCGCACATCTCATTTCGCGAACGCTCCTTCGTCCTCGACCCTCTCTCCGGGATCGCCCCCCAATGGCGCGATCCGGCGACGGCCCTCACCATCCGCCACCTTCTTTCGCGCCTCAAAAAGCCAAAGCCAGTTGACCGCCACGCAAAGCCTGACTAGGTGAACCCTCACCCGCCTCCGGCACTTGCCGGATGCTGGCCAAGGGCCCTTAGCTCAGTCGGTAGAGCAACTGACTTTTAATCAGTAGGTCGCTGGTTCGAATCCAGCAGGGCTCACCATATTTTTCAATGGGTTAGCGTTGATTTTGGACCTTGTGGTAGGCGCGACGCTGCCAGGGGTATCACTGGAGTACCAGACTTTCCGGTCGAAAATGCGGGCATTTCTCTCGAGATTTGTCCTTGAGCGCCTCCATTGAAATTTCGCGCGAGTAGGATTAAATCCTACTCGCATAGGAGGCTCACATGCGTTCGACCCAGCAATTCAGCGTGACATTGCCCAATGAGATGGCCGCACTCGTTCGGGCCAAGGTGGCATCTGGGGAATATGCCAGCGAGAGCGAAGTCATCCGCGAAGGCCTCCGCGCGCTCAATGCTCGTGAGCGTGCACTCGAGGACTGGCTGGGGCAGCAGGCCCTGCCTTCTTATGATGCCTACCGCGCCGATCCTTCGAAGGGCATTCCCCTGGAAGAAGTCCGGGCGACTATCGGCAAACCGGACGCCTGAGTGCAGACGGATTACTGACGATGTCCTATCGCATCGTCTTCACACCCGAAGCCCGCGACCAGCTTGAACGGCTGCACGCCTATATTGCGGACGCTGCCGATGTGGCTATCGCTTCACGATTCGTGAATGGCATCATTGACCACATCGCGACCCTTCAGGAGTTTCCAAAGCGGGGGACTTCGCGTGACGACCTCCGCCTCGGCTTGCGCACCCTTGCATGGCGACGCCGGGTGACGATCGCTTTTGTTGTAGAAGAGGTCAACCTAGTGGTTATCGGCATCTTCTACGGCGGCAGAGATTTCGAGACTCTGTTGAAAGAGGATTGATTGTCAGGTCGTTACGCTTCTGGATCGGGCTCTTAATCAGCCCAATCTCCTCATCTGTTATGCCGCGCTTCGCCATCCACTATTCCCGCGAAACACGAATATCGCCGAGAAATTCGGAGATTGGCTTGATCCCACAGATATGCAGCCAATCCCTTGCGCGAGTGCAAGCGACATAAAACAAGTGACGCTCAGTCTCGAAGATCGTGCTCAACTCGTCTTCGTCGGTTGCCTCGTCCACTCTCGATTGCAGCGGCAAGGCTTCGTCGTCGCAGGCCATCACGACCACGAGCTTGAACTCCAACCCCTTCGCGAGGTGCATGGTGCCGATGGAAACGCGATCCGATGCCTCCTCGACCTGCTCTGTAAGCTGACGCGCCTCCAGTCCCGCAGCCGCGACGGCGGCACGGGCCCGGGGCAGATATTCGCTGGACCGGACGAAAACGCCGATCTCCCCCGCCACGATGCCCTCATCCAGCGCCGTGCCTAGCCGCGCCGCGACAGTCTCGATCTCGCTCGCCTCGTCCGCGCATTCGTCGATCGTCGGAGATGGCCCCTCGAAGACCGATTGCGCGCCGGTCCGGTCGTCCTCGATACCATCGACATCCCGCACCTTCGGCGGCAGCAGACGATCAGCCGCTTCCCGTATCTGGCGCGATGTCCGATAGTTGATCCGCAGGCTGGAAGAACGGCCACGGACATCCACACCGAGCGCCGCCCACGAAAAGGGTAGCTGGAAGATGCGCTGTCCAAGGTCGCCCGCGAAGAAGAGCGCGTTGAGGCCGGAAGCGAGGGCGCCCATCATGCGCAGTTCCGCAACCCCCAAATCCTGCGCTTCATCGACGATGACATGCGTGAAGGGCTTCTCGTCTCGCGGCTGACAGTTTGCTTCCACGGCGGCATAAACTTGTGAGGATGTCAGCAATCCACGCGCAGCGAGCGCCTGCCGGGCCGCTTCCATGACCGGCCACAGCTTTTCGCGCTGCTTGCTACCCAGGCGGTTCTTGCGCCCGATCCGGGGAACATTCGCATAGCTGTCGAGATCGGTCAGGTTCCACGCATCCACCACATGCCGCCACTCGGAGAAGGCAAAGCGCGGCGGAAGGTCGGTGTAACCAACTTCAGCGATCGCCCGGTCCACGGCTGCCTGCTGCACTTCGACGGAGGCAAGCATCGGCCTGCGTCCCGTCGCAAGCTGGTGAAGTTCTGATGCGGCATCCTCGAACGAGGCGATAGAGACCCGGCCCAGCTTCGCGGCATCGTCGGCAAGCAGGATAGCCAGCTTGGCACGAAGCGCATTCGCCAGAGGCCGGGAAAAGCTCGTCAGCAGGACGCGCGCCTGTGGATCGTCGCGAACGGCGCGAGTAGCCCGGTGAAGCGCGACGATGGTCTTTCCTGTCCCGGCTGTCCCGGTAACGCGGGCTGGCCCCGTAAAGTCACGGTTCACCACGTCGCGCTGCGAGGGGTGCAGGAACACGCTCCACTTGTCCCACGGGAAATTCAGCGCCAGCCGCAGTTCTTCTTCGCTGGCGATCGTCTGGACGCGCCGCAGTGTATCGGGATGAGCGAAGGGATCGACGGTGGCGGGTTGCGGTGCGGGCAACTGGCCCGTTGAGGCGTATTCCAGCAGCGCCTCAGCGGCTTCGGCGGGCAGATGCTCAGCCCGCTCGAAAAACTGCGCTTCCGTCCAGCCGAGCACATCGGCGGCCCAGTCCTGCGGCACACCGATGTCAAGCAAGGCATCTCCAGTCAGCCCGGAGAAGATCGCAGGTTCAGGTTTCGCGACCGGCTGCGGTGCGGGCTGGACATCAGCATAGTCGAACAGCGACCGTGCCTCCTGCACCAGCTCATGCACTTCGACGATCTGGATCGCCCCGGTTCGCGGATGGGCTTCGATCCTGCGCCGCTCCGCCCAGGCATAGGCTTTGTCGTGATGATCGACATAGGCGAGCATGAAGCTGGCCTCGGTCTTGTGGATAATGATGCGGATGTCCTGATTGACCCGTACTGACCAGAAATTGGGATCGCGGCTATTGGTCAGCCGGTGCATCTGAAGGCCGGGCTGCGCAGGATTGAGTTGAAGGTCAAAGGCCGCCGTCTTCGCTTGGCGCTGTTCCTGCCCGGTCAAGCGAGCAAGCGCAGCAGTGAAGCTGTCGGCGATATGGAAGTTCATAGTGCCCGCATCCCGACCTAGTTAGACAGCTTCTTAATTGGCCTCTTCTCTGTAGGTGCTATCGCCCACGTTGGCCGCTTGCCGGAACCCTTGAGAGGCTTGTTCCAGCCAACACCTAGTTCCAAGCCCTGATCAGACCCTGCGTACTTGTTGAGGATCGGGAATTTCCCACCGCCGATCTTGTTTCGGAAGGTAGCAAGCAAGCTAAACTCAAGCTGTTTAAAATAGCCTTCGCCATCCTTGTCGATTGGCTCTGAAAGGTAGAACGAGAAGTTCGATCCAGCGAGGCTCATCATAACGTCAAAAAGGCTGTTTTCGAAATGTGACTTCAATCGGCCGCTGATGTTTCCTCGACCAATATAAATAATATCGGATGTTGCTTGCACATATTGGATCGTGAATGGGTTCGAGAGCGAAATGACATACACGCCCTGCTTAACCGACCCTAGCTCGCGGCCATACTGCCATTCAAAATCATCTAATATGGTAGCCATTACGTTCTTTATGGCCGCTGCTTTGAGTGCCTGCTGCACACTCGGCGGATAGTCGGGGTACATTGACAGATCATAACCTGCCTCTCGTGCGGCTAGGCCCAAGCTCTGATCTTTGAGCTTCCACCACTTTACCGGTTTCATATGTGCCCCCTACACCCCAAACACTTTCATCACTTCGTCCCCGAAGTGGTTGATGACCTTCACTGCGATGCGCCCGCTTTCCGGCCGGTCGAAGGGGCGGGAGACGTTGCGGTTCAGTGTCGCCCAGGCATCCTCGTCGATCTCCGCCTTCAGCGTGGTCTTGAGCTGCTTGTAGGGGTCGTTCGCGCCGAGGAAATAGGCGTGGCGGACGAAGAAGCTCTCTTCGTTATAGGCCGTGTCGATGAACCATGCGGCGATGCCCTTCACATCGTTGGAGCGCACCTCACCGGTATTGGGATCATAGATGTCCACGCCGTTGACGCGCACGGCAATACGGCCGTCCGGCTGGTCCAATATGTCTATGTCCGGCTCGCCGAAGACGGTGAACAGGTTGCCCTTGCCGGTGTTCTTGAGTTCGCCCGCCATATGCAGGTCAGGGTTCATCTTGGCCTTGAGGATCGGCAGCGGGCCGAGCCGGGTCAGTTCGGAGGCATGGGCATCGAAGGCGAAGCTGACCGCAATCAGCACGTCGAAACGCGCCTCGGCGGCTTCGCGGGCGGCGGCGGTGAGATCGACGCGAGAGAGCGTACCGAACTCCGGCCCGATGAAGATCGCGGCGCGGCGCTCAACATCGCCCTCCATGAAGCGGCCTTCCGCACCGATATATCCGCGCCCGGCATAGGGGGTGAGGCTAACGAACTCTATCCGGTCGGCACGATCGGTCTGGTGGACCCCAGCCGTTTTCAGATGCTCGATCACCATTGCGGCGAAGTCGGTTTCGGATGAAGACAGTGGCCCGCGCTTCTTCTTGCCGTCAGCCGCGTCTACGACCTCGATCAGTTCCTCGGCATCGGCGGGAACGATGCGATGTGGGGAAAGGCTTTCCACCGTGAACGGCCCGGCAACACGCACGCGACTGTTGTCGGCATAGGGCTTGTCGTAGAGATATTCGACATCCGCCGCGCGGGCGATGGAGGCGTCGATTTCCTTCTGGCGCGCGATGCGGGCTTCCCACCACTCGCGATGGACGCGAGCGACATCATCTTCGGTTACCGCGGTGCCGACGCTGGAGGTGCCGAGGTCAACGCCAAAGGTTCGTTTGCCTTTGCCCGTTTCCGCTTGGATGGTTTCGAGATCGCGCGGGACCTCCCATTCCTGCCAGTTCTTCCCAGTGAGTTGATTGAGTTCGGCGCGGAGCGTCTCCAGCCGATCCTGCCACTTCTCCCAGATCACGTCGATTTCGGCATTGTTGGCGATGGATTTGAGCGTGACGTGCGGCACTCGCTCATAGACGAAGCCATGCCTCACGTCGCCATATGTTGGCGCGTCGCTCGGCGGCTTGCCGGTAAGCTCGGCTTCCTTGTGCTTGCCCTCGGCACTGTCAGCTAGCAGATACCACGGATAGCGCGCCGCCATGATCCGAGTGCGGGCTAGTGCCAGTGCCACGCGACTGGTGTCTATGGTGATCCAGCGGCGGCCCCATTGCTCGGCGACATAGGCGGTTGTCCCGGAACCGCAGGTAGGATCAAGCACGAGGTCGCCGGGGTCGGTGGCCATCAAAAGACAACGCTCGACCACCTTTGGCGACGTTTCGACGACATATTGTTTGTCGGAAGCAAATCCGGCGATACCAGTATCTGACCAGACATCAGTCTCGGCGAAGACTGCAAAATCGTCGAAATACCTCACGTAGTAGAGACCGCCGGTGGTCGCTTCGAGGCGATCCGCCATTTTGAGGCGGCTCATCCCGAGTTCGCTGGTTTTCCATCGAACCTTGAGGCTGGGGCGCAGCGCCCGTCCCTGAAAATCAACGGGAAACCAAGAGGCGGCTCCTTCGCCCTTTTCGCGCCCAACGCTCTGGCTGGTAAGGTTGTCAATCCGGTAGATGCGCCCATCGTCGGGAAGTGTTTCGGGCGCAAGCTTCTCCGCTGCCGTCAACGATCGTGATGAAAGATCGCCGTTGCGAAAGCGAGAATAAGCTGATCCACCTTCGCCGGATAGTTTCTTTCTCTTGTGCGGTAAGCGGAACTTCAATGCCTCCTTTCGTTTGGCATAGAAGAGAATGATGTCATAGGTTCCGGGAATGAACTGCGAGGTTGCGCCAGCCGTCTTTGAGAAGACGATCTGAGAAACAAAGTTTTCTGCCCCAAACACCTCGTCCAGAAGCGCCCGCACACGATGCACATTCTCATCGCTAATCTGCACAAAGATCGAACCGCTCTCGGTCAGCAACTCCCGCATCACCGTCAGCCGGTCGCGCAGATAGGTGAGGTAGGAGTGGATGCCATCCTTCCACGTATCGCGGAATGCCTTCACCTGCTCGGGCTCCCGGCTCACATCCGTTTGCTTGCCGTCCTTCACGTCGCGGCTTTGCGTCGAGACCTGCCAGTTCGAGTTGAACTTGATACCATAGGGCGGATCAAAATAGATCGCCTGCACCTTGCCTTTCAGCGACTCGCGCTCGACAAGGCTGGCCATCACCTGAAGACTGTCGCCCAGGATCATCCGGTTCGACCAGTGCTGATCGTGCTGGTAGAATTCGGTCCGCGCCATCGGATCGGTCAGGCCGTTGAAATCGGCGAACAGGTCCGGCGCGTCGGTCGCTTCCTCTCGCGCTGCCTTCGACTGGCGGACCAGATCGTCGATGATTGCCTTTGGGTGGACCTTCTCCTGAATATAGAGCGGCGGCGCGGTGACGATCAGGTCGGACCAGTCCTGCCGGTCCTTGCCCCGCCAGACCAGTTGCGCGTCGCCGATCTCGACCTCGCCAGTCTCGGCCAGCCGCGCGACCTGATCCTTCGTCAACCGGATGCGCGCGCCGTTCCAAACGATCTGCGGGTCAAGGTCTTCGTCTCGCTCCCGCACCTCAGCTTCCGCCAGTGGCCGGGCGCGCGGATAGACGGCGGGAGCAAGCGGATCACGCTCCTCCAGCATCGCAGCCAGATCGGCCATCTCCGCCGTGGGAATGTTCAGCCGATTTTCCGGGTGATTGAGCGTGTCGACCTGCTTGGGGCCTTTGGGTGAACGGGGCGCACGCGCCATTATTGATTTCCTTCGTTCTGATTTTTGGCAACGGCTTCCTTCTTTTCCGGGCGCTTGAGCACGGTTTGAAGGCCATCAATATGCTCGAACAGGTCATTCGAGACGGATTGCCAAAGAGGGTCGAGTATGAATTGCACGCCCTCTCGACGCGCCAGCTTGGCGGCGGGGACAAAATCCGCATCGCCGGCAACCAAGATGATGGTCGATGCCTGCCGCTTGAGCGTGATGGAAGCGATGTCGAGGCCGATCCGCATATCAACGCCCTTCTGACGAAGGTCGAGGCGGACCATCCAGTCCTCAAGAGCTGTCCAATGCGCGGCATGGGCTTGCATCTGTTCAGCGAGTTCGACCGACAGGGTTATTGTGCCGTCCTCAGCGCGCGGGAGGGCAGCCAGTTCGGTCAACGCCCCCTTTACCCTGAGGAGTTTGGTCACTCGGCCATGATCGACCGTCCAGCCGCTGAAATTGCTCAGATGCCCGAGGCGGAGCGCCATGTTCCGCTGCTTACGCAGCAGGGCGAACAACTCATTCTGAAATATCGCCTGATCGCTCTTCTTAAAGTTGATCTGCCGACCGGAGAGCGGATGATGCGCCTGTCCCTCAAACGGTGGAGCGTCGTAATAGAAGATGCGGTAGACGTGCCGATGCCAGTTCGAGCTTTTGTCATCCGTCAGCTTTTGAACATGGGCGCGGCACATGGACCGAATCACACCGCACATGGCGTGAGGGGTCAGTCGGTCCGGCTCGGCTACCAACTTCGCTAATCGCTTGGTCAGAAAACCGCCGTCGATCAGGATTGCGATCTCGCGACTCATGCGCCGCAACCCGTCGCAAACGCAAAAGCCCCAAGATTTCGGTAGCGCTCTGGATGGTCGAGCGAACCTACTCTCAAGGGGCGGATTTCGCCTGTATATGGGAAAAAGGTTCGCAAATTGCAAACGGAATTCGGCTCCGAATTTTTGCGCGGATTTTTTACAGCCATTCCTATTCGACCTCGTTCGGTGTCGATACCCGCGCCAGCAGGCGTTCGACCAGCTTCGCAAACGCGTCCTCAATCTCGAAAACATCAGTAAATTCGGCGAAGGCCCAGCGCCCATGCGTGCCGAGATTATTTACCCCCGGCACCCAGAGGGTTTTCATCGTCTCCGCCTTTAACTGCGCATCGCACTTGCGATAGCCCTTGGTCTCCAAAACAAGATTGAGCAGATCGTCAGGGCCTTTGCCGTCATCCAGCCGCACGACCATATCGGGGATGTAGCGGCGCGGCGTCGAGCCATCGCGATAGGGCACCTCCAGCCCGAAACCCTGATTTTTCACATAGGCAACGATACGAGGATGGGTTTCGAGCACGCGGGCCAGTTCCGCCTCCCATGTGCTGTCGCACACGACATGGCTGACATGGCTGCGCCGGGGATCGGTCGCGTAGGTGTCCTTGCTGGTCGTGAAATTGACGTGGCGGCTGGTGGAGCGGGGATTGTAGGGATCGAGGATAGCCTTGATCGCCTGTTCGCCATGCTCATAACGCTGGCAGGCAAGGAAGATGCGCTCCGCTGCCTGATCCTTGATCTCCAGATAGTCGAGCACGCCCATCGGCACGCCCTTCAGCACCAGATAACCACCATCGAGCCATTCGCGGACGATCCGGCGCACCTGCCCGAAGAGATGAACCGGCAGGCCGTCGCTGCCATCGCCGAACCGCTTCAGCAGATGGGCAGCCAGCGAATAGGCGATAGCGCTGGGTCGCTGATCGCCGACGCCTTGCGCCGTCAGTTCCTCTGTCGCGCCGACGATGCCCGACATGGTGACGCGCGACGGGCCGATGTCCTCGGGGCTGACGATAAGGCGACTGTCTTCGGTAAACGTCGCACTCAAGCGCTCGTCGGGTAGATCGACGCGATAGCCCTCGACATGGGGGAAGGCGATTTCCAGTTCCGGTCGCTGGACGACCCGTTCCTTGACCGCCTGCACGCGGGTAACGAGCTTGGGCGGCGTGGGCTTCACCACCACCGGCTTGGCGGTGAAATCGAAGGGGATGCCGAGCACATCGGCATATTCCACGTCGAACAGGCCGTGTTCGTTCAACTCATAGGACTGACGGCGCAAGCCGCGCCCCACGACCTGTTCGCATAGCAATTGCGTGCCGAACGCCCGCACACCGAGAATATGGGTGACGGTGTTTGCGTCCCAGCCTTCGGTGAGCATCGAGACCGAGACGACGCAGCGGATTTGCTCGCCCAGCCTGCCTACCTGGCCCACGGTGTTCATCACCTCGCGGAGCAATTCGGCATCGTCGATCTGATCGGCATCCTGCGCGACGCCGGTGCGTTCCTGCTTCTCACGCCGGAACTGTTCGATTTCCGCCGCAGCGAGTTTGCGGAAATCGGCATCCAGCGCCTCTCCGCTCTCGAGCTGGGCGCTGTCGATCAGCAGGGTTGGCGCACGGGCAATACGCTGTCCATGCTCGTCATAGTTGCGGAACAGTTCGAGATGGCCACGATGGATATTGACCATCTCGCCATCGGCGTTGGGGCGATCCCAGCCGGAGATATATTCGTAGATCAGCTTAGACGTGGAGGTGTTGTTGCAGACCACGATGAACACGGGTGGCACCGGGATGCCAGCGCGTTTCCATTGCTCGTCCACCTTCACATAATGGTTGTAGAGGGCGTCGAGCGCGGTCAGCAGTTCGGTCGGCAGCTTCAGCGGATCGAGGTCTTCGGACTTCTTCGCGCCCTTCTTGGGCATTTCTTTGCCGATATGATCCCAGAGCTTCCGGTAGATCGGCATGTCGGCGATGGGCAGATTGTCGGCCACCGGGACACGTGGCAGCTTGACGATACCGCATTCGATGGCGTCCATCAGCGAGAAGTCGCTGACGACCCACGGGAAGAGCGTGCCTTCAACATAGCCCGACCCGGCAAGGAAGAACGGCGTGGCCGACAGGTCATAGACCGCACGGACACCGACTTTCCGCTTCAACGCCTTGATGCCGTTGATCCAGAGCCGGGCCGCTTCCTTGTTTTCCTTCGCTTCGGCCTTGGTGTCGGCGTCGGTCAATTCCTCCACGCTGCCCTGCGGGCGTTCCTCGTAGCAATGATGTGCCTCATCGTTGATGACGACGACATGCTTCAAGGCCATCAGGTCGCCGCAGGCACGCTGGAGCATCTGCCCCTCGGTCTCGATCGTCACCGGGGCTTCGCCACGCCCCTGCAAGAGCGCCTTGCCGACCTTGGACACATCCATCGTCTCGCGCCGCTTGAAGGCGTGATAGTTAGTGATGACGACCTTGGCCTTGCCAATCTCGGGCAGCATGTCGGACGGCACCAGGTCGCGATGACGATAATAGTTGTCGGGATCATCGGGGAGCAGCACCCGCAGCCGGTCGCGGATGGTGATGCCGGGCGTGACGATGAGAAAGCCCCGGCTGAAATGCGAGCTGGCCGGTGAGCGAACCGCATTGATCGCCTGCCACGCGATCAGCATGGCCATCACGGTCGTCTTGCCCGCACCCGTTGCCATCTTCATCGCAATACGCAACAGGTCCGGGCTGGACTGCTTGTTGGCGGCGTCGATGTGCGCCCACAGATGGGCATAGCGTTTCTGGCTCCGCGCGACCTCGGTCAGCCAGATGACGGTTTCGACCGCCTCCACCTGACAGAAGAACGGACGAAGCCCCTCGACCTCGGTGCGCCGCCAGTGATGAAGGAGACGGGCCGTCGCGGGTGTAACGCCCCAATCACGGTCGCTTGGCAACGCCCGCCACGTTGCGACATGCGATCGGATTTCGTTGATGATGGGCTTGGGGTTGTATTCCTGTTCCTGATCATTCAGCCCGGCGACATCTCCGAAGACCATCGAAGCCTGCGCAGCCTTAGCTGACCGACGCTTAGGTTTGGGGACCGGCGTGACAAAGTCGCAAGGGCGCCGCCCCATAATCGGAGGGTGCTCCAGCGGCTGTCCGTCACCGTCCAACGCATGATAGCGCGTCGGCACATCATAAGGCGAGTTCAGGATTGGATGATCGAAGAAGATTTGTGACACGATACCCCCTTACTCAAGGGGTATTGCTTGCCAACCGTCGTGGCAAGTGGATCAAGTCAATGCAATGGTACAATTTTCTCTTTTAACTGCCAACCCTGATCCAAATCGCTATCCGCGAATATGTGCTGACTTACCCGTCCCTACACAGCAGCTTATTTTCTTTGCCCCTTCCGCCAGCGATTAAACCATCGTGTCCAACTTTGGCTGGACGGCCATTCCTCGCCGTTGCGCTTGATCCTGACGACCCGTGCGCAAGGCCGAAACCCTGGGCCGACCGGTCGGCTCGCGCGAATGGCTCGAAGACATGGGCAAACGCTCCGGAAAACTTTTGCTCCCCGGAAAACGCGGCCCCAAGCCGAAAAATATTTAGGGGTTTACGCACCTGTCACCGTAATTCCCACTCACCGTAATTCCCAGATTCTACACGGGAGCGCCCGCACGACAGCGGCAGCCCGTCGAGCGATACGACATAGTCAAGAAAGTCTGAAAGGTTTAAACTCGTTCCGCGCCATCACATGCCGGGACCAACAAAATGGGTATTTCTTCTTGGATAGCACATAAGGCTATTTGGTCTCCGCAGAATGTCGCGATACAGTTCAACGGTAAACAGATCACGTACCGTCAGTTGGAAGTACGGATCGCGGCATTAGCCGGCTATCTGAGGGATCGTCTGCAAGTGGGCGAAGGATCCCGCGTTGCGTATCTCGGCGCGAATTCTCCGGCAATCCTTGAGCTTCTCTTTGCCTGTGCCAGGCTTGGCGCTGTCTTTGTACCTTTGAATTCCCGTCTAACGGCCCCCCAGCTTTCTGTCATGCTGGAAAACGCCGCGCCACAGGTGCTGTTCTCAAGTGCGGAATTTCATGAAATTGCAGAGGCTTGCCGTGTGCCGTCTCGTGATTTCGCTTCGCAAGTTATCCAGGACCAAAGCGCTGTTCCGCTTGAAGGAACCCTTGACGCCGCCTGGCTTGCGGATCGACAGACGACAGTTGCCTGCAACCCCGGCCGGGATCAGAACTTACCTGTGCTGATCGCCTATACGTCCGGCACCACAGGAACGCCAAAAGGCGCCGTGTTCACTCAAGACGCACTGACATTCACGGCCATTAACTCAAACAATACCTATAACATGCGCGGCAAGGATCACGTGTTGACCTATCTGCCGATGTTTCATGTAGGTGGTCTCTTGATACATACACTGCCCGCCTTTCACATCGGCGCCAAGGTCACCATCCAGAAGAGATTTGATCCGGGCGTCGTTCTGAGCTTAATAGACCGCCAAGGCGTTACGCTCCTCCTCGCCCCACCGGTCTTTTCGCGACGGCTCACCGGTCATCCCGATTGGGCAAAGACCGATCTTTCGGGACTGCGTTGCGTCGGGATCGGATCGACTTTCGTGCCACCCGAAGTCATGCAAGCTTGGTTCGACCGGGATGTTCCGACCCAGCAGAACTATGGGCTGACCGAGGGCGTCCCGGTACTCGCGTCTCCCTGGGAACATCACCGCCGAAGGGCCGCGTCGGCAGGCACGTCGGTGCTCTACACGCAGGCCCGTGTCGTCGATGAGGAGCTGAACCCTTTGCCGCCGGGCGAGCCGGGAGAGATTGTCTTGCGGGGACGAAGCCTTTTTTCCGGCTACTGGAACAATGAGGAAGCCACCCGCTCAGCCTTCACCGAAGGATGGTTCCGGACCGGCGATATCGCCTACTGCGACGACGAAGGATATTTTTACATCGTTGATCGCAAAAAGAACATTGTGATTGTCGGGTCTTCGAACGTCTATCCCGCAGATGTCGAAAAGGTTCTGGAGGACATGCCCGGCATTGCGGAAGCTGCTGTGATCGGAATTCCTGACTCTGAGACAGGCGAAGCCCTGGTGGCCTGCGTCAGACCATCGGAGTGCGGAGCACCCGGGTTTTCGGATGTCCTTTCACACTGTAGAAAAAGACTCGCGGAGTATCAACTTCCCACGTACATGGTGATATGCGATGAATTCCCGCGAACATCTCTCGGCAAAATACGAAAACCGGAATTGAAGGCTTCCGCTTTGAGCTCTTTGAACGAACGCTGACATATTGATGGCTCAGCCGATCATGGCCGCGATCGACTTTGTCGCTGCCCATTTCAAGCGGCTTTTTTGCATAATACGTTCTATCGACAACTGACTGTTTACTTATTATTATTATACGATTCGAACTGTATTTGGCGTTCCTATTGAATTACGAATTGAATTACGAATTACGGTGACAGGTGCGAAAACCCCGAAATTGACGGTCGCGCCGTACTGGGTATAGTTCACGCATGACACGCCTCCCTGGCATCGTTCTCAAGCCAAAAAATGTTTAGGCGGCGTGGACAAATTTGAGCCAGTATCTGGCGGTGGCGAGATGGACCATGCCGAGGAAGCTGTTGGCCAGTTGATCGTATCGGGTGGCGATGACGCGGTTGATCTTGAGATGGCCGAACATGCGCTCGATACGATTGCGCTGCTTGTAGAGCGACCGGTCATGTTCGATCTTGACGCGGCGGTTTGATCGACCGGGAATGACAGCCTCGATCTTCCGTTGAGCAAGGTCGGCGCGGATAGCGTCGGCATCGTAGCCCTTATCAGCAAGCAAAGCATCCGGCGTGCGCTCAGGCAGACCTATGAGCGCGTCATATGCCTTGCAGTCTGCTGCTTCCCCGACCGTCAGGTGGAAGGCGAGCGGTCGTCCGAGGGCATCGGCCAGGCAGTGAAGCTTACTGGTGAACCCGCCCCGCGAGCGGCCAAGAGCGCGTCGATGAGTCCCCCTTTTCCGCCCGCTGCCGAGACGTGGGCGCGGACTGTCGTGCTGTCGATGCTGTAATGGCCGCTGTCCGCCATGACCTCGGCCAGCGTAACCGCGACGGTCTCCCAGACCCCGGCCTCGCTCCATCGCCGGAACCGTCGATAGATGGTGTTCCAACTACCGTATTTGGGCGGCACGTCGCGCCACGGAGCACCGCACCGAAGCCGCCAGAGGATGCCGTTGATGATCGCGCGGTTCTGCTCGGGCGGCCTGCCTCGACCACGGTTCTCGGCCTCGATGGGCAACAAACCCTTCAGAACGCGCCATTCTGCTTCAGTGAGATCGCCCCTGCTCAAGCCTGCCTCCAAAAAGCAGCCTTGAATCAATCCTCGCGCAGCACGTCAACATGCTTCAGCCCAGCGACGCGCTGATCAGTTGGCGTGATGGCCGTATCGACGAATACCAGCGTCGCGAAGATCATCGAGCGTGTGCTCATCGCCCGGTCGAATATATGGCTCGACTGACGAAATCCCATCAGAACAGCGAACAATCGCCGCACCGTCTTCCGGCACCACGACGTTGTAACCGCCTGCGGTATTCTTACGAAGCAGCCAAGTTCCTACGCGCGACACACGATAGGTATGCTGAACCGTCAGCACCCTCACCATCTTGCTGGGTAAGGCACCTTCAATGACACGCGTCACCCGCAAATCGACGAACCATGGCCACAACATGATGATGCAATCATTGCCGCAATCGCCGATCTCGCTCGGTACTTGGTCAACTGGTAGCGCACGAACTTTCGCATCATAGCACACCGGCTCGGCCAGAGCGGCGGAAGGCGTTGCAAGGCCAAGCAATATGGCGGCGGTCAAGCGCGTGTTATAGATCACGAACCAAGGCTACACGCACGAAGGCCGACCGTCACCAATTTGTCCACGCTGCCTAGGGGTTTACGCACCTGTCACCGTAATTCTCACTATAATGTCATATCATGATTTATAAAGCGGCAATTTATCGATCACGGCTTCGAGCGGCTTTCAGCCTGGCAAAGCTAACGTCAGTAACCCGAGATCAGCATGTCCAGAGCATTTCCAATCGTGAAGGCTTGCTCGCTTAACGACATGATCTTGGTTTTCAATTCGGAGCCGGGGACTGTGGCGGCAAATTGCGTTACCATCACATATTGTTCGCCATCGATATCGAAAATGGGATTCAAGCGCGCTGCGGGTGCCGGAGCTTCGCCAACCGGAAAAAGAGGGACGACAAACCTCGTGTTGAGGTCGCTGAGCAAATCAGCCTGACAATCCAGTAAATAGCTGCGGCCATCTCGCAGCCGATAGACATCAAACTTGGCCATCAGAACTGACGGAAGCCCGAAAGAGGCAGACCGTTGCGCTCAATATATTCATTCGACGATGCCAACGCTTCGGCGTTCTCGGCGCGCCAACGTGCAGCGCGGGTTTCCGCAATCTGCTCGGCCAAGCCCCGCTCACAGGCGCGGGAAATATTGATATCCAAGGCGCGAGCCTGTTCGAGCAAGCTGATGTCCAACGAGAGATTCGTGGCCTTGCGATGGGAGGAGGTTGCAACTCTGGCCATAGGCCCTCACTTTCTATGCGCATCATATATGCGCATACGTATTGTTGCAACCAAATCCTATGTGGAGATCACCGGCGGGTCGTTTAGACCGAACTTCCCCGTCCAGCATCGCACCAAGTGCCGCGCGATATTTCCCAGATTTTCACTCTCAATCGAATGCGTCATGCAGGGTATCGATGGGGTCACAGACGACCTGATTTAAGCGAAAGAATATGAATTCGCCCGAAGCAATATGCTTTTCTAAAAGAGTTGAAATTTCATAGAAAAATGGACGATACGCCGTGACAAGGTGATGCGTAATATTTTGAAAAGTAATACTTTTAATCAGTAGGTCGCTGGTTCGAATCCAGAAGGGCTCACCATATATTTCCGTATCGGACAGCATTATATTGGCCGTCACATTCCTGTGGCAATTGGTATTGCACTGCCTAGTCAGTCTTGGGATATCTCGCTGGGCACAAAATGTTCAACCGAACGGGTTCCTGATATGTAGCTGGTCATCGATCACTAAACCGTGATGCATGTCCTCCGACCACAGGACTTCGCAACCAGCGATCAGCGCGGCGCTAGCAATCATGCCGTCATAGACCGACAGCCCATGGCGGCTGCAGATCCGTAGCCCCTCTTCATGCACAGCTTCATCCAAGGGGACCACATCCAGCAATCCACGCAAGCCTTCGAGGAATTCAGACACCTCGCCCCATGAGAAACCCAGCTTTCGCCGACCGACATTGGCGAGTTCATTCAGAACCTGGACGCTGATCGTTCCGCCCTGGCGGAGTAAGGTTTCGGCCTGTCCTGCCTTGCGGTCATCATCGCCCAATAGATAGATCAGAACATTGGTGTCGATGAAATCAGCGGGCATTCGCCGTATCCCGGTCGAACTTGAAATCGGCGGGCATGCGGCCACGGAAGGCGCGCAGACGCTCAATCAGTTCATCGCGGCCAGGCTTGCGGGCGATACCCATGCTGCGTTCATCGACGATGTGGATTTCAATATCATCACCTTCATGGAGGTTGAGGGCTTCCACGACCGCAGCGGGCAAGCGCACTGCCAAACTATTACCCCATTTTGCCACTTGCATCGGAACTTCCTTGATATACATTCTCACAAATGTATATCGTAGCGCGCCAATTTTCAACGGGGCTTGTTCCTTAAGCGATTTTAGGGCGTGGATTACATATTCACATATTGGCCAATTCCGACCCGCCGGCCTGCCGCCAATGCGCGTCAGGTCTTCATGACCAGACCGTTATGGTTGAAACGGATCATGGTGAATATTTGGTTCCTTTTCAATGCGCTGATAGAGTCCTGAGGGCAGGCGGCGAGTCGTGCCGGCCAGTCGCCGGATCGGCCTCTGCCAAGAAAAACGGGTTCGCGAACAATATAGTTCCTGGGAGTTCCCATGGCTGTCCAAGGTTCCGGCCGCTTGATGCTGTGTATTGTTCGAGCCAGAACCTTTGCATTGCCCGTCACGCATGTGCTGGAAACGATGAGGCCATTGCCGGTCCGGCCTATTCCGGGATCGCTGCCCTTCGTCAGGGGGTTGGCGATCGTTCGCGGGGAGCCGGTCCCCGTACTCGACCTTGCATATTTGATGGATGGGAAGCGGAGTTCGCCGGACCGTTGGGTCACGGTCCGGTCCGGCGCGGCCGTGGCTGCGTTGGAAGTAGACGGAATTCTGGGTATCCGCACACTTCCCGCCGAAACATTACGCAGCCTTCCTCCCCTGCTTCGTAATGCCGATGCGGAAATCGTGTCGGCCATGGGGGCATTGGACGCCGACCTGCTGCTTGTCCTTGATCAAGGCCGCTTGTTATCGGACGGCCTGTCCGGGCAAGTCCAGATGATGGCAGGGGCTGGCTCATGAGCGCGCCCGTCAGCCATGAGGACGTGAAGACGTTCCGCAACCTGGTGACCGCCCGGCTTGGCCTGCTGTTCGATGACGGCAAGCTGGAGATGCTGGCGGAGATATTTGGCCGCCGGGCGGCAGCCACCGGCCTTACGCCGGATCATTATCTTGCGCGGCTCGATGGTGGATCGCTGCCCGGAGAAACCGCCGCCCTGGCGCAGGATTTGACGGTTACCGAAACCTATTTCTTCCGTAACGCGGCTCAGTTCCATGCCTTACGGGAGGTGGTTCTGCCGGATCGAATGGCCGCGCGCGGGCATGAGAAGGCGCTGCGCTTCCTGTCGGCGGGATGCGCATCGGGCGAAGAGGCCTATTCGATCGCGATGACGATCCGGGAAGTGATCGCCGATCCAGGCTGGGACATCCGGATCCAGGCCGCCGACATCAATCCGGCGATGCTGCGGAAGGCGCGGGAAGGCTGTTATTCTGCCTGGTCGCTGCGCGACACCTCCCCGGAGATGCAAGAGCGCTGGTTCCGCGCGGACGGCCGCAACATGATTTTAGACCGCCGCATCTTAAAGGCCGTCGATTTTCAGGAACTGAACCTGATCTCCGGCGCCCCCGACCCGCTGCCGCCGGAGGGCTATGATGCGATATTCTGCCGCAACATGTTGATGTACTTTCCAGAAGACACCGCACGGGCAGTGGTGGCGCGCCTTACGGGCTGGCTCGCGCGGGGCGGCTATCTGTTCCTGGGCCATGCCGAAACGCTGCGTAACCTGTCGCAGGATTTCCACCTGCGCCACACGCATGAAAGCTTTTATTATCAGCGGAAGGACGGCGGTCCCGGCTCAAGCTCCGCCGCTGCCGGAATTCCGCTCCCGCCTGTCCGTGCACCCGAAGACCGTTTCGTTCCGGCTGAAGCTTGGATATCCGCCATCCGCCGTTCAGCGCAGCGGATTCAGGCGTTGACCAGTCTAGTCAAGCCTACGCCGCCGCCACCTGCGGAAAGGACGGCCCGAATTGGCGCCGCGCTGGAATTGCTCGCCCGTGAGCGCTTCGACGACGCGTTGAACCTGGTGGAGCAGCTCCCACCTGAACATGGCGCCGATCCTGACGTCCTGCTGCTCAAGGCCACCCTGCTCAGCCATCGCGGCCAGCTCGAAGCGGCCGAGCGCATTTCGCGACGCCTGCTGCAACAGGATGAGCTGAGCGCCGGGGGGCATTATGTGCTGGCGCTCTGCCGGGAAGCAGCCGGGGATAGTGACGAAGCCGCCGATCACTATCAGCTTGCGGCCTATCTCGATCCCGCATTCGCCATGCCGCGTCTTCGTCTGGGGCTGCTTTTTCGTCGCCTTGGCCAGCGTGAAACGGCCCGGAAAGCGCTTACAAGTGCGGCGTCTCTTCTGGAGCGCGAGGACAGCTCCAGACTGCTGTTTTTTGGCGGGGGCTTTGGCCGCGATGCGCTTCTCGGCCTCTGCCGTTCGGAAATGAGGGCGCTGGAGGAACTGACATGAGGAGCAAAGCCGAGGACCTTACCAAACAGGCACGGGCGCTTGCCGCCCGGTTCGATCAGTCCTTTGCCTTGCCCCGGAACGGTGCAGTACCGGTGCGCCACGACTTCATCGCAGTCCGTGTCAGGGACGATCCTCATGCCCTCCGTCTGTTGCAGCTGGCCGAATTGCGCAACGGCACCGTCATAACGCGCCTGCCGGGATCAGGCGCGGAACTGGTAGGGATAGCCAACCTCCGGGGCGCCGCCGTCCCCGTCTATGATCTTGGCCTTCTGCTGGGCTACCCGCCCGGAAACGGGAAGCCTAGTTGGTGTGCGCTGCTTGCCATGGCGCCCGTGGCTTTGGCTTTCGATGCGTTCGGCGGCCATCTCCGGCTTTCCGCCGAAGCCAGCGCCGCAAGGGACGAAACGAACGAAGCGCGGCCGCATATCGATCAGATCCTCCGCACATCCGGGCAGGCTCTGCCAATCATAGACCTGCCATCAATTGTCGGCGTCATCGCCCGGGCAACAGGCGGACCCAATGCAGCGCAAAAAGGGGAGTAGGCATCGTGCGTCAGTGGACATTTTCCCGTAGGATCGGAGCAAGCCTCGCGATTACCGTCCTGTTCGCCGTGGCCATCGGCGGCATATCCCTCCTGACGCTCCGGAATATTGCCGAAAGCAACCGGCGCGTCACTGGAGTGAACGTCCCTTTGCTATTGGAGGCGGGGGATCTTCATCGGCTTCTGGAACAGAAAATTGCCGCCGGGCGAGGCTTTCTCCTCTCGCCGGACCAGAAATTTGCTGCCGAAATCGATGAAAACCGCCGGGCGTTTGCGGAAGTGGCGACGCGCATGAAGCAGGAATTGCCGACACTGGAAGACCGCAGGATTATTCAAGTCATCGAGAGCAAGGAGGCAGAGCATCAGCAGGCCCTGGACCGCGCGATGACACTGCGGCGCAGCGCCGGATCGCCAGAGGCAGTCAGTCGCGTCTTCGAAACCGAGGTCGTTCCCTTGGCCGGCCAAATCATTGCCGAGGTGGAAAGTTTCATCGCGCGGCAGCAGGAAGAGGCTGAGAAGGCCAAGCAGGCGGCGGCGGACGCAACATCCTCCGGAATTTGGCTGATGGCGGCCGTCGTGCTGGCCGTGCTGCTCTTCGCCATGACGGCGGCGATCCTGCTCTCCCGCATTCTGGGGCGGCAGATCGGAACGGCTGTCGCCCACGTTCAAAGCTCGTCGGCTGAGCTTCAGGCCGCCGCCAACCAGCAGGCGACTGGGGCGAAGGAGCAGGCGACCGCAATGAGCGAGATTTCGACAACGATCAGCGAACTACTCGCGACGGCCCGGCAGATTGCGGAAAGCGGGCAGCGCGTAGCGCAGATCGCCGACCAGACGGTAGCGACGGCGGGCGGCGGCGAAAACAAGGTCGACCAGGCGCATGAGTCCATCGCCGCCATCCGTCAGCAGGTGGATATGATCGTCAGCCACATGCTGGATCTGGGCAGGAAGTCGCAGCAGATTGGATCGATACTGGACATTGTCTCCGAACTCGCCGAACAGACCAACATCCTTGCCATCAACGCCACCATCGAGGCTGCCGGTGCAGGCGACGCGGGGCTTCGCTTTTCGGTGGTCGCTGACGAGATTCGCCAACTGGCCGACCGCGTGTCGGGTTCAACCAAGGAAATCCGTCCATTGATCGACGACATGCGGGCGGCGGTGAACACCACCATCATGACGACTGAAACCGGTTCGAAGGCGGTCGATGCCGGATCGCAACAGTTCGGAGAGGTCGCGTCCTCCTTCAGAGAGATCGCCCGGCTCCTGACCACGACGAACGAAGCCGCGCGCGAGATCGAACTTTCCACCAAACAGCAGACCAGCGCTGTCGAGCAGGTGAATGCCGCCATCGCCAATGTCGCGCAGACCACGCGGGAAACCGAGGTCAGCTCGCAGCAGACACTGGAAACCGTGTCTCAGCTTGCCAGCCTGTCCCGCGACTTGCGCCAGCTTGTACAGCCACAGACGGCAGGGTGACGGATGGAGAAAGATCCCTACAAATATTTCCGGGTCGAGGTAGCGGAACTGGCCGGCGATCTCAGCAAGGCCATCCTTCGCCTTGAAAAGGATGGAAGCGATACCGGGCAACTGGCGCAAATCCTTCGCCTGGCGCATACATTGAAAGGGGCGGCGCGGGTCGTGAAGCAGCGCGACATTGCCGACCTTGCGCATGCCATGGAGGAGGCGCTGTCGCCCTACCGGGACGGCCGCACGCCCGTTCCCCAACAGTCGGCGGGTGCGCTGCTGGTCATGCTCGACAACGTCCAGGCTTATGTCGATGGCCTGCCCCCTGTCTCCCTGGGTAACGGCAGCGGCCATCAGTCGGAACCAGCGTCATCTGTCACTTTTCGTCCCGATATGGCGGACCTCAATGCGATGCTGCGGATCGCTGCGGAGGCGCAGGCCAGCCTTGCGCGCTTCAAGGGCGAGCTTGTGACGCTGAAGACATTGGGGCAGCGGATCAACCTGCTTAGCCAGATCCGGAGCGGTTCGCGGCGGCAGGAGGAAAAGGGCGATCCGGGAAACAGGATCCAAGCCATCGGCTCCGACTTGCGCAGTGCCTTCGCCGGGCTTGAGCGGTCCCTCTTGTCGGAGGTGGATCAATTGGGGCGCGATCTGGTGCAGCTCTCCGCCGCCGCCGAACGCTTGCAGCTGGTGCCTGCCGAGACAATGTTCAACATGTTGGAACGCGTGGCGCGCGATGCTGCGCAATCGCTTGGCAAGCAAGTCGATTTTCAGGGACTGGGAGGTGATCTGCGGCTGGACGCGCAATTGCTGACAACGGCGCAAAATGCGCTGGTGCAGTTCGTGCGCAATGCAGTGGCGCATGGGATCGAGGACGGTGACACGCGCGAAGCCGCGGCAAAGCCGGCGACTGGCAGGCTGACGGTGGAGGTGACGCGGCGTGGCCGCCATATCGCTTTCATCTGCTCCGATGATGGCGGAGGCGTCGACATGGCCGCCGTTCGCCGCGCCGCCGAAGCCAAGGGGTTCACGGACAACCGGATCGAGGACCTGGATACCGAGGCGTTGCTCGAGCTGCTGCTGAAGGGCGGCATCAGTACCGCTGGAACAGTGACGGCAGTGTCCGGTCGCGGGATCGGCCTCGATATCGTGCGGGAAGCCGCCCTTCGCCTAAGCGGCGAAGTGAAGGTCCGCACGGACGCGGGCCAGGGCACAGCCATGGAACTGCTGGTCCCGCTTACCACCGCCTCGCTGCCAGCACTCCAGGTGGAAGCCGGGGGACAGGCGTTCACGATCCCGCTCGACGCAGTCAAGCGCATATCCCGTATCGCGCCTGAAGATATTGCTGGCACGGCCCATGGGCGGACGGCCCTTTACGATGGCCAGGCGGTGCCTCTGGCGTCGCTGGCCGCCATATTGGACGGTCGCGCGGACGGGTCGGAGAGCAGCCGGACTTTGCCAGCCCTATTCCTCGAAGACGCCAATGGGATGGCCGCCATTACGGTCGGTCGGCTGCATGGCATTGTGAATGCCGTCGTAAAGCCCCTGCCCCCCTTCACGCCTTGCATCGCGCTGGTGGCGGGCTCATCCCTTGACGCTTCGGGCAATCCGCAAGTCATGCTCTATCCCGACGCGCTGGTCGCCGCGGCGCAGGATTTTCATCAGAGCACCGGGGAGATGCGGTCCGTTCCATCGGTGCTTGTGGTGGACGATTCTCTCACCACCCGCATGCTCGAACAAAGCATATTGGAGACGGCGGGATATCATGTCCAGACTGCACAGTCTGGTGAAGAAGGGCTGAAAAAAGCGCGCAAGAGCCGTTTTGGACTGTTGCTCGTGGATGTGGAAATGCCCGGTATGGACGGTTTCACCTTTATCGAGCGCATCCGCGCGGATACCCATTTGCGCTATATCCCCGCCATATTGGTGACTTCGCGCGCATCGCCCGAAGACCGCAAGCGCGGCGAGGAGGTGGGCGCGCAAGGCTATATCGTCAAAAGCGAGTTCGATCAGGCGGCTTTTCTCGCCAGCGTCAGGCAGATGGCGGTCGCGTCATGACGAAGCTCCGCGTCCTTGTCGTCGAGGACTCGCTCACCGTTCGCAAGCGGCTGCGCGACATTCTTTCTTCCGCTGCCGGTATCGAAGTCGTGGGGGAGGCGGAGGACGGCAAACAGGCGATCGAGCTGTGTCAGTCCCTTCGGCCCGACATTGTCACCATGGACATGATGCTGCCGGTTATGAGCGGGCTTGCGGCCACCGAATATATCATGGCGCATCAGCCCACGCCGATCCTAATCGTTTCCTCGTCAGTGAATCGCGGTGAATTGTTCAAGACCTATGAGGCGCTGGCGGCGGGAGCGGTCGATGTGCTCGAAAAACCGGCGGGGGACGATAGCGACGCCGAATGGGCGGGGCGCCTTGTCGCGATGGTGAAGCTCGTTGCCCGCATTCGCGTGATCACCCATTTGCGGGCGAAGCTGGCGGCGTCCGCGAGACTGCAGCAACATCACTCATCCTCCCCCCCGGTTGCCGCGACCACCCCACGGTCCTTGCGCGCCGTCGCCATCGGCGCCTCCACCGGCGGGCCCGGCGCCATTGTCGAGCTGCTGCGTTCGCTCGAACCCTCGTTCAGGGTGCCGATCCTGCTGGTGCTGCACATCAATGAACCCTTCAGCATGGCCTTTGCCGACTGGCTCGACGGGCAGACCCCGCGCCGTGTTGCCTATGCGCGCGACGGGGACGCGGTCGCGGCGGCGGCAGGCGCCGTTCTAATGGCGCCGCCTAACCGGCATCTGATCGTGCAGGATGACCGGCTGCGGCTTACGCTCGGCCCGGAGCGGCATTCCTGCCGTCCGTCCGTCGACTGCCTCTTCGAAACCGTCGCCGCCGCATTCGGATCGCACGGGGCCGCTTGCCTTCTGACCGGCATGGGCCGCGACGGGGCGGAAGGGCTGCTGAGGATTCGCCAGGCGGGCGGCCTTGCGATCGCCCAGGACGAGGCGACGTCGGTCATCTATGGCATGCCGCGCGAGGCCGCGATGCTGGGGGCGGCCGAGCGCATACTCCCGCTTTCCGCTATCGGCCCCGCGCTGATGGCATGCACGCTGCCGGATCGGGCGGGGGCGGCATGACGGAGAAGGCTCTCATTCTTGACGACAGCCTTACCGTCCGCATGAATCTTGCCGACGCCTTCGGGGAGGCTGGGTTTCAGGCCGTACCCTGCGCCACCGTCGCTGAGGCGCGGGACGCGCTTGCCCGTCAGGACATCAGCGTTGCGGTGCTGGACGTGCTGTTGCCCGACGGCGATGGCATAGCCTTCCTGTCGGAAATGCGCGCCACGCCCGCCGGGGCCGGCGCCGCGGTGCTGATGCTTTCGACAGAAGCGGAAATCGGGGACCGTATTCGTGGGCTGGAGACTGGCGCGGACGAATTTGTGGGCAAACCCTATGACCAGCATTATGTCGTCACCCGCGCCCGCGAATTGCTGCGCCTGCGCCGTCCGGAAACTCCTCCGGCCCGGCCATCCATTTTGGTTATCGATGACAGCCTGACCTTCAGGGAAACGCTGCGCGGCATGTTGGAAGAGGCCGGCTATGGCGTCCTTACCGCCAGCGACGGAGAGGAAGGGCTGAGGATCGCGGCGGGCCAGAGACTGTCCGCCGTCGCCGTCGATGCGCGGCTGCCCGGTATTGACGGCGCGACCGTCATCCGGCGTATCCGCCTCGACACCGCGCTCCGGGGGTTACCCTGCCTTCTGGTCACGGCGTCGGACGAGCGGTCAGTCGAGCTGCTCGCCTTCGAGGCGGGCGCCGACGCTTTCATCCGGAAGGATGATGACGCCGAAATCATCCTTGCCAATATCGAAGCCATGCTGCGCCGCACGCCACATATATCTGCCGGCTGCACGGCAAGCCTGACAGGCGCGCGAAAGATTCTCGCTGTCGATGACAGCAACACCTATCTCCAGGAACTAGGCTCGGCGCTACGCGAGGAGGGCTATGATGCGGTGCTGGCCCGCTCGGGCGAGGAGGCGCTGGAGCTGCTGGCGGTGCAGCCGGTGGATTGCATCCTGCTCGATCTGATCATGCCCGGCCTGGGCGGAGAAGAAACCTGCCGCCGCATCAAGGCCGTGCCTGCCATCCGGGACATTCCCCTCATCATGCTGACGGCGGTCGACGATCCGGACGCCATGCTGAACGGGCTTGGCGCGGGGGCCGACGACTATATCCGTAAAAACAGCGATCTCGAAATCGTCAAGGCCCGGATCCACGCCCAGATCCGCCGGAAACAGTTCGAGGACGAGAACCGCCGCATCCGCGAAGAGTTGCTGAAGACCAGGCTGGAGGTAACGGAAGCCCGCGCCGCGCAAGAGCTGGCCGAAACGCGCAGCCAGTTGGTCGCCGAACTGGAGCGCAAGAATCGCGAACTGGAAGCCTTTACCTATTCGGTATCGCACGATCTGCGCGCGCCGCTGCGCAGCATCGACGGTTTCAGCCAAGCATTGCTGGAGGATTATTCACAGGCGCTCGACGAAACCGGTCAAAACCATCTGCGCCGTGTCCGGGCAGCGGCCCAGCGCATGGGTGAGCTTATCGACGACCTGCTCAAGCTCGCCCATATCGACCGCATGGATCTGCGCCGGGAGGATGTCGATCTTTCGGTTTTGGCGCATCTTGTCATCTCCAGCCTTGCCGCAGCCGATCCCAGCCGCAAAATGGAAGTACACATCGCCGACGGCCTCGAATGCCGCGCAGACGGCCAGCTCATACGGATCGTTCTGGAAAATCTGTTCGGCAATGCCTGGAAATTCACCGGCAAGGTGGACACCCCCTGCATGGAATTTCGCGCAGAGGCAACGCCCGAGGGCTTGGCCTATTGCGTCCACGACAATGGCGCCGGATTCGACATGGCCTATGCCGACAAGCTGTTCGGCGTATTTCAGCGGCTGCACAGCCAGGAGGCATTTCCCGGCACCGGCATCGGACTCGCAACCGTTCAGCGCATCGTCCATCGCCATGGCGGTCGCATCTGGGCCGACAGCAAGCCAGGCGAGGGAGCAACATTTCGTTTCACTTTATAAGGAAAGGACAAGCGGCCATGGACACCAATTGCATCCTGCTGGTCGAAGATAGCCAGGATGATATCGACCTGACGCTCCGCGCCTTCCGCAAGAACAATATTCTCAACAAGATCGTGGTCCTGCGGGACGGAGCCGAGGCTCTGGATTTCATCTTCTGCCGTGGCGCCCACGCCGAACGCGACAAACAGGAACCCATTGCGGTGATTTTCCTGGATCTCAAGCTACCTAAGGTCAGCGGTCTGGAAGTGTTGAGGCAACTGCGTATGGATCCGCATTTTCAATATGTACCCGTTATCGTCCTGACCTCGTCGCGGGAGGAGCAGGACCGCATCAGCAGCTATTGCCTGGGTGCGAACAGCTATGTCCAGAAACCGGTGGATTTCGAACGCTTCACCAACGCGGCCCGCCAGCTGGGGCTTTACTGGCTGGTCCTCAACGAACCGCCTCCGAAGCTGGCGCAATAAACAGATCTGCATAGGAGTTGCCGATGTCCTCGCCCCTGCGCGTCCTTATTCTCGAAGATGATCCCGACGATGCAGAGCTGATCATCCGGGAACTGAAACTGGCTGGCCTGCACATCGATTGGCGGCAAGTGGCGTCCGAAGCCGATTTCGTCGAACAGCTCGCCTCGCCTATCGACGTGATTTTGGCCGATTACGGTCTTCCAGGCTTCAACGCACTCTCCGCTCTGGCGCATGTCAGGAAGCGAGAGCTGCGCGTGCCCTTCATCGTCATTACCGGCATATTGGGCGATGAAGTTGCGGTCGACTGCATCAAGCAGGGGGCGACCGACTATCTTCTCAAGGACCGGCTGAAACGGCTGGGACCGGCGGTTACACGCGCTATCGAGGACCTACGTCACAGCGTCGCGCGCGAGTTGGCCGAAGCGCGAGCGCGTCAGTCGCAGGAAATGGCTGCGGAAATCCTGCGCAAGGCAAATGCCGAACTGGAACAGCATGTCGCCGACCGGACGCATGATCTGGAAGCGGCAAACGAGCTGCTACGCCTCGAAGCGGCGGAGCGGCGCAAGGTGGAAGGCCGGTTGCTGCAATCACAAAAGATGGAAGCGATCGGCCGCCTTGCGGGCGGTATCGCTCACGACTTCAACAATCTTCTGACCGGCGTCATCGGCAGTCTCGATATGCTCTCGCGGCGGGTGGAGGATGAAAAATCCGTCCGCCTTGTTCGCGGCGCGCTTGCCTCGGCGGAGCGGGGAACACGGCTCACGGCTCAGCTTCTGGCATTCGGGCGGCAGCAGGCGCTCAGCGTTCGGGCCGTCGATCTCAACATGCTCATCGGCAATCTGGAAGACATGTTCGCCAGTACCCTCACGCCTGCCGTCCAGGTCGATTTACAGCTCGGCCCCGGCCTGTGGCGTGCCCAGGGCGATGCCCCGCAACTGGAACTCGCACTGTTGAATCTAATCATCAATGCGCGCGATGCGATGCCTGAAGGCGGTTCGATCATCATATCGACGCGCAACGTGGCTCCGGAAAATCCGGATTACCCTCCGGAACTCCCGGACAGCGGGCCGGGCTATGTCCTTCTTGTTGTTCAGGACAGCGGCACAGGAATGAGCGAGGATGTCCGAGCACAGGCTTTCGAGCCATTTTTCACCACGAAGGCCGTGGGCAAGGGGTCCGGTCTTGGCCTTTCAATGGTATATGGGCTGTCACAGCAATTGGGCGGTACGGCCCGGATTGAGAGCAGTCCCGGCTCGGGAACCTCGGTGATGATCTATCTCCCCAAGGCGAATGCGCATGATGCGCTCGAAGGCATGGCCGATGAGACCAGCAACAAGAAGCGGCCAAAGGACCGACAGGCAGGCAGGCTGCTGCTCGTCGACGATGACAACCGGGCACGCGAGGTCACTGCCGATGGTCTGCGTGAACTGGGTTTCGACGTGATCGAGGCGGACAGCGGGGAAGGAGCGCTGGCGATCCTGAACGCCGACAGCGAGATCGACATGCTGGTCACGGACGTCATCATGCCCGGTATGTCAGGAACCACTCTGGCGCTGAAGACGCGCAGACAACGTCCGGAATTGCCGGTAATGCTCATTACCGGCTTTCCCGGTCCCGCCCAGCCAGGAAACAAATCCGGCCAGGCCTTCCCCGTATTGCACAAACCCTTCACCGCGTCCCAACTCGCCCGAATGGTTGCAACACACCGCTCGCAACCGAAGGGGGACAGCAAATTTCGAGGCTGTAATCGACGATCCGACCGCCAGCACCAACCTGAATGAAGGGCAATTCTCGCGACTAGTATCCCCAGGGCGAGAACGGCAATGAAGTTGGCGAAATCAAAATGGAAACCGCTTGGATGCTCAGGCGGTCGGCCGCAGTGAACGACGCCTGTGCCTGCAAAAGCGTGGTGAGATCGTCCTCGCCTGCGAGATATCTTTGTCGGGCCAGGCCCCGCCGCTTTCCTTGCCTCATTGCGCTCTACTGTGCCTTTTCAGGGAAGTCAGCCCTTCATCCGATCATCATCAGGCTGGCGTTACCGCCTGCAGCCGTGGTGTTGATGGACGTCGCCACTTCTTCCAGCAACAGGTTGACAGGATAGGCCAGCGATTGCTCTGTATCAGCCCGGTGGACGGGGATGACCGGTCTTTCGCTCGCGGCCAGACTTGCCAGCAGTTCCAGCACCTTGGCATCATCGCCTTCGACCAGGGCAGCGGCGGCGTTAGCCGGGTCCTGCATCGCAAACACAGCAGCAATGGAAGGACGCAAGTCTTTTGGGAGGGGCATCCCCTGGACACACCCCCGATTGCCGCTCGCAAGCACGGCCGCCATCTGCTCCAAAAGGCCATCATGCGTTTCGGGCAGCATCAATATGCTGCCGGGCGGACGCAGGGTATAGAGGTTCCGCTCACCGACCGGCCCCGGCAACTCCCTCTCTGTCCCCACTGCCGATTGCTCGCCGTAGCGCCTGGCCATGGCTGCTCCCGCAGCATCGCCTTGCGACGCGAGCCAATCAGCAAATGCCCCGAGCAGCGCGGGCGTCGATGATCTTGGCGTCTTGAGGGCTGGCGGTGTTGCAACCAGGCGCGAAAGATAGAGCGGACCACCTGCCTTCGGGCCCGTACCGGAGAGGCCGCGGCCGCCGAAGGGCTGGACGCCCACGACCGCACCAATGATGTTGCGGTTCACATAGATGTTGCCTGCCCTGATCCGCGCGGTGACGTGGGCCATCGTCTCGTCAAGCCTTGTGTGCAGGCCGAACGTCAGGCCGTAGCCCGTGCCATTGATGGCGGCGATGAGTTCATTCAGGCTTCCGCGCCGGTATCGGATGACATGGAGCACCGGCCCAAAGACTTCATGCTTCAGGTCCGCGATGCTGCCGATCTCGATGATCGTTGGCGGCACGAAGGTGCCATGGGCTGTCTCGGCCGCTAGTTCCAGTTGCTCCACCGGATGGCCAAGCGCGCGCATCGCTTTGACGTGCTGCTCGATCCCCCTTTTGGCTTCGGCCGTGATCACCGGACCGATGTCGACGGAGAGGCGGCCGGTGCGGCCGACATGCAACTCCCGGAGCGCGCCTTTCAGCATCGTCAGAATGCGGTCGGCCACCTCCTCCTGCAGGCACAGGATCCGCAGAGCCGAGCAGCGCTGGCCCGCGCTGTCGAAGGCCGATGCCATCACGTCGGCCACGACTTGCTCGGCAAGCGCCGAACTGTCGACGATCATGGCATTCTGCCCGCCGGTCTCCGCAATGAAGGGGATAGGCTTGCCCTCATGAGACAGGCGCTTGGCGAGTTGCCGTTGGATGAGGCGTGCGACCTCGGTCGAGCCGGTGAACATGACGCCCGCCACCTCCGGCGCGGCAACCAGGGCGGCGCCGATGCTCCCGTCGCCAGGAAGGAAGGTGAGAACATTGGCCGGAATGCCCGCCTCGTGAAGGATGCGGACGCCCTCCGCTGCGATCACCGGGGTTTCCTCGGCGGGCTTCGCGATGACGGGATTGCCGGCAACCAGCGCGGCGGCAATCTGCCCGGTGAAGATGGCGAGCGGAAAATTCCAGGGGCTGATACAGGCCACGGGGCCCAGCGGGCGCTGCGCGGGACCGAAACTGCGCCGCGCCTCGCCGCCATAATAGCGCAGGAAATCGATCGCCTCGCGCACCTCGGCTATCGCATTGGGCACGGACTTGCCCGCTTCCCGTACGATCAGGCCGAGCAGCACGGGCATGCGCGCCTGCAACAGGTCGGCAGCGCGATCGAGACAAGCTGCGCGCTCCTCGACTGGGGTTGCCGCCCATGCGGCGCTCGCCTCCGCCGCAACCTGCACGGCTCTGCGAGCGTCCCCTTCGGCCGCGAAGGCGACGGTGCCCACTATGTCATGATGGTCGGCGGGATTGAGCACGCTCCCGGTCTCGCGCCTGTCCTGCAGATGAGGAACGATCAGCTCCGCATGCCATGGAAGCGCCGCACTATGGGCAAGCGCTTGCGACAGGCTGGCGAGCGCATCTTCGTCGCTGAGGTCGATCCCGCTTGAGTTGCGCCTCGATCCCAGAATATCCGCAGGCAGGTTGATCGCTTCATGCCGCTGCCCCTGCTCCGGCGCGGCGCAGACGATACCAACCGGATCGGCGGTCAGTTCCTCGACCGGCACCGCCGGGTCGGCAATGCGATGGACAAAGGAGGAATTGGCCCCGTTTTCCAGTAACCTGCGCACCAGATAGGCAAGCAATGTGTCGTGTGTGCCAACGGGGGCGTAAATGCGGCAGGGACGGTCGAAATTTTGAGCTCCGACCACCTGTTCGTAGAGCGGTTCGCCCATGCCGTGCAGGCACTGGAACTCATAATCTCCGATCGCAAAATCGGGGCCCGCGAGGTGATACACCGCCGCCAGCGTCTGCGCATTATGCGTGGCGAATTGGGGGAACAGAACATCCTTGGCGGCAAGAAGCTTTCGCGCGCACGCGATATAGGCAATGTCGGTGTGAACCTTGCGCGTATAGACCGGGAAGTCGGCAAGGCCGTCCACCTGAGCACGTTTGATCTCCGCATCCCAATAGGCGCCCTTGACGAGGCGGACCATGATCCGGCGCCTGGCGCGGCGGGCAAGGTCAGCGATCCAATCGATGACGAAGGGACAGCGCTTGCCATAGGCCTGCACCACGAAGCCAAGGCCATTCCAGGCCCTCAATTCCGGGTCAAGCGCAAGGCTCTCCAGCAGGTCCAGCGATAGCTCGAGCCGGTCAGCCTCCTCCGCATCGATATTGAAACCGATGCCATAGCGCTTTGCGAGCACCGCCAGGCGCTTCACCAATGGCAGCAACTCGTCCATGACGCGGCCGGCTTGCGCCCTGCTGTAGCGGGGATGAAGTGCGGACAGCTTGATCGATATGCCTGGCCCTGCGTAAATTCCCCGGCCCTCCGCCGTGGCGCCGATGGCGTGAATGGCTTGCTCGTAATCGGCCATGTAGCGCGCTGCGTCGGCGGCAGTCATCGCCGCCTCGCCGAGCATGTCATAGCTGTAGCAAAAACCCTTTGCCTCCATCGCCCTGGCACGCTTCAGCGCTTCGCCGATGGTCTCGCCGACCACGAACTGCTCGCCGAGCAGCCGCATGGCGAGATCGACGGCCCGGCGGATCACGGGCTCGCCCGCCCGGGCAACAAGACGGGCAAGGGCGGCACCGAGACCCCGATTGTCCACGCTGCTCATCAGCTTGCCAGTAACGACCAGTCCCCACGTCGCCGCATTGACGAACAGCGGGCGGTCGCCGCCCAAATGGACGCTCCAGTCCCCGTTGGCGATCTTGTCGCGGATCAGCGCGTCACGCGTGGCGTCGTCGGGGATGCGCAGCAAAGCCTCGGCGAGGCACATCAGCGCCACCCCCTCCTGGCTGGAAAGAGCATATTCCTGAATGAGTGCCTCCGCAGGGTTGCGGCGGGGCCGGGCGCGCAAGCCCGTCACCAGCCGGCTGGCGGTTTCGCGGATGCCGGCGCGGACAGCATCGCCAAGCCTTGCGACTTCAATCAGGGGGGCGAGCGCTTGCGCTTCGTCGCGCCGATAGGCGGCGGTAATGGCTTTCCGTAGCGGTGACGGCGGGCGAATGGGCGGCGCGAATGCTGGTTGGCTGGTCATATATAGAGGATAGGCAAAATCCCTTTGCCAATCCGACTTTTCCTGGGCGTCGGACAGTCCTATAACACTGAAGTTGACAAGATTTTTAGGCGAAACATATGGAAAAATCCGCACCTAAAGGTGATCTGGACATCTTTGACCGTAAGATCATTGCCGCGCTTAGTGCAGATGGGCGAATGACCGTCACGGATCTCGCGAAAGCGGTGGGCCTTTCGAAGACGCCTTGTCAGGTAAGGCTGCGCAAGCTGATGGACATGGGCGTGATCCGGGGCTTTCGCGCGATCATCGATGCCGCGAAGATGGGCCTCGACCATGTCGCCTTTGCTGAGGTGAAGCTTTCCGACACGCGGGAACAGGCGCTGCGGGAGTTCAATGCAGCGGTGCAGCGCATCGCAGAGGTCGAGGAATGCCACATGATCGCGAGCAGCTTCGATTATCTACTGAAGGTGCGCACCACTGACATCCGGCGGTATCGCGAGGTCTTGGGCGAAAAAATCTCAAGCCTGCCGCATGTCGCGAGCACCTCTACCTTTGTCGCCATGGAAACCGTGAAGGAGAGGAGCGGCTTTCCATGATTAGGGCGCATGAATAGGACGATGATAATGACTTGCAATAGTATATCCCTTCTATTAGCCAGCCGCGAAAGAAGGGGTAAAAATGTCTGTTACGATTCGTGGTCTCCTCTCGACTACCGCTCTCCTCGTCGCGGGTACGGCTCACGCTCAACCGTCCCCTCCCGAAGCGGAAAATGGCGGTCCGATCGTCGTTACGGCAGCCCGCAGCATCCTTCCCGCAAACGCGCTGCCGCTCACGGTCGATGTCATCGTCAAGGACACTCTTGATGAGCAGCTTGCCATCGGCGGCTCCGTCGTCGATGCTGTCTCCAATCTGACGCCTTCCTTCTCCCCCACTCGCCAGAAGCTGTCCGGCGCGGGGGAAACACTGCGCGGACGCTCGCCCCTCTATGCGATCAACGGCATCCCGCAATCGACGCCCCTGCGCGACGGTGCGCGGGACGGTTTCACCATTGACGGCTTTTTCATCGACCGGGTTGAGCTGATCTATGGCTCAAACGCGCTGCAGGGGATTGGCGGCACCGGCGGCATCGTGAACCAGGTCACCGTCGGAGCGCCGAAGGAGGAAGGCCTCAGTGGCCGGGCGCTGCTGCAGGGCACGACGGATAACAATTTCCACTCCGATGGCATTGGCTGGAAGACGGGCGGCCTGTTCCAATACAAAGCGGGCGACTTCGACGCCACGATCGGCGGCACCTATGAGAAGCGCGGGGTGTTCTATGACGGGCAGGACCGCCGCGTCGGTCTCAACCTGACGCAGGGCGAGACGCAGGATTCGCAGACGACCAATTTCTTCGCCCGGCTGGGCTATGCCACCTCCGCCACCGGCCGAATCGACCTTATCGCCAGCCGCTTCGAATTGAAGGGCGATGGGGATTTTGTCGCGGTTCCCGGCAACCGCACGACCGGCCTGCCGACCAGCGCTGAGCGCGGGGATCCTCCAGGCAAGCCAGCGGCGAACCGGACTGAGAGCGCCGCGCTGTCCTATACCGACAGCGGCCTCTGGGGCGGCAATTTTGTCAGCCAGATATTCTTCAACCGCTCGCGCGATACCTTCGGCGGGGAGATCGCGCCGATCGCATCTTTCCAGGACCCCGCAATCGCCCCCGTGAACACGCTGTTCGACCAGTCACAGAACCGCTCACGCAAGCTGGGCGCCAAGTTCAGCTATGAGCGTGCGATGCCCGGTTTCGAGGCGCTGACCGCAACGCTCGGCTTTGATGCTCTGTGGGACAAGACCGAGCAGCGCCTGATCGCCACTAACCGGACATGGGTGCCGCCGACCGAATTCCGCAGCCTTGCGCCCTTCGCACAGGCCAATCTCAAACTGTTCGACGGCTTGGTGCGTGTCGCCGGAGGCGCACGCTGGGAGAATGTGCAGATCAAGATCGACGACTTCCACACGCTGGCGTCAACGACCTTCGTTGCCTGTCCGGCTGGTCAGCCAGCCACAACGCCTTGCGGACCTTCGACCTATGGGGGCGTCGCGGTCACTGGCGGGAAGCCCAAATTCGATGACGTGCTGCTGAACGGCGGCGTTGTCGTAGAGCCGTGGGAAGGCATCCGCGCCTATGCCAGCTACGCCGAGGGCTTCACCGCGCCCGATGTCGGCCGCATCACGCGCTCTATCAGGGAACCCAATGCCGACATCGACACCTTCCTCGCCATCGAGCCGATTGTCTCGAACAACCGTGAGATCGGCGTTGAAGTGAAGCGCGGGCCGCTCGATGCCTCAGCCACCTATTTCTGGTCCTCGAGCGACAAGGGCCAGCTCCTTGTGCCAGGCATTGGCCGCAATTTCGACGTCCAGCGCCAGCGCATCGAGATAGAGGGGCTGGAGGTCAACCTGCGCACGGCAACGCCCATCGAGGACCTGAAGCTCAGCGTCGGTTATGCCCATATAAGCGGTCGCTTCGATAGCGACGCCGATGACATAGTCGACACCGACCTCGACGGCGTTAACATTTCGCCGGACAGGGTCAACCTTTCGGCCATCTACAATCGCGGTCCGATCTCGGCGATCGTGCAAACGCAATTCTTTCTCTCACGCACCTTCCATGCTGACCAGAACAAGACGCAGCCTGACCAACGCAACAATTTCGGCGGCTACTCCTTGACCGACGCCAGCGTTCGCTACCAGACCGGTTTGGGCGGAGTGAGGCTGAGCGTGCAGAACCTGTTCGACAAATTCTACATCGACTATAGCAGCGACACCCGCCTGCCGAACGACAACCTCGCCTTTTTTGCGGGACGCGGCCGTACCTTCACGCTGAGCTGGGACTATAGCTTTTGAAGACGCTTGACCTTTTGCACCGCTGGATTGGCGGCCTCGTCGGCCTCGTTCTCGCGGTGTTGGGGATTTCCGGCGCATTGCTGGTGCACAAGGACGCCTGGATACTGCTGCCGCATACGTCCGATGCCCAGGTGCAGGCAACTGGAGCCATTGCCGGGACGGTCGAACGGATCATGGCAGATCCCGAAGTCCAGCCTGACATGATCATGTTCGCGACCCGCGATTTCGGCCTCAATCGCCTCAGCTTCGCCAACGGTTCGGGCGCCTATACCAGCCAAGCGGGCGACATAGTTGCTCGCTGGGACAGTCAGTGGCAAAGACCCGAACTCTGGCTGTTCGACCTGCACCACCATTTGTTCGCGGGCGATGCTGGCGAGACGGTCGGCGGGATCGCGGCGCTTGCGGGCCTGTTCTTCATAGTTTCGGGCATCCTATTGTGGTGGCGTACGCGCAAGACATTTGAATTTCGGCTGTTGCCCAAGCGGCTCAGCCGGCCCGCCATCCTGCGTCATCATCGTGACCTGGGCATCGTCGCCGCGCCGCTGCTGTTTGTCGCTTTGCTGACCGGCGCCATATTGATCTTCCGTCCGGTCGCGGCGCTGATACTTGGCCCTTCGGCGCCTGCCTTGATCGAGGCCAGCCTGAAAGCGCCCGAACCGCTTTCGGTGGCAATGGCGGCGCAGCATGACTGGCACTCCATGTTAAGCACGGCGCGGGCCCGCTTTCCGGAGGCGGAGATAAGGAGCCTTTCACTCTCGCGGAATGGGGACGGTCTCATCGCGCTGCGGATGAAAAAGTCCGAGGAATGGCTTCCCAATGGACGGACGACATTGTGGTTCGCAGCGGACAGCGGCCGCCTCATCGCCGTCAGGGATGCGTCACGCCTGCCGGGAACGGTGAAGGTCTACAATATGCTCTACCCGCTTCACGCAGCGAAGGTAGGCGGCCTCAGCTATCGCGTTGCAATGACCATAGCCGGATTGGCCCTTGGGCTACTGGGCGCTTTCACGTCATGGTCCTTCTGGTTTGGGCGCAGACGCTTGAAGGCGTCAGGCATCGGAATCAAGTTGCAGGGATCGCCGCTCCCCCGAGTCGATTGACAAGCGACGCGCCCGGGCTCCGCCTATTCGCCGGATCTGACGAACGTAGCTACGGCTTCCCGCGATTGGCGGGCGCGCTGGACCTTTCGCGCTCGATCCGCCATCTCTTCCCAAGCCTTCAGCGAACGAAGACAAGTGTCGCGGACATTTTCCAGCGTAGCCGCATCGGCCTGCTCCCGCGCCTCGCGAGCGCGTTCAAGGCAATATGCCAGATTAAGGCTCATGAAATGCCCCTGCCGACATGGGGCACGAAGGCGCATGGCATCCGCGCCCCAATAGCTGCATCAAGCCAGCGAAAGGTTCACGGCGGCCATCTTGCCCCGTTTGTCCTGCTGAAGCTCGTAGGACACCCGCTGATCCTTTTCGAGAGTGCGCAGCCCTGCGGCCTCCACTGCGGTGATGTGAACGAAGGCGTCGTTTCCTGAACCCTCGGGCGCGATGAAGCCGTAGCCCTTGTCGGCATTGAAGAATTTTACGGTGCCAATCGGCATAATCAGTTCCTTGTAGTCACACATGCCCAAGGGCGTGCGTCGATAGAAAGCCGGAAGTTCGAAACACCCACATACCGTCCGGCTTCAGCCGGCAGATGGGAATCGGATGGCCGATGGACGCCTTCAGCCGCTAGAGCGAAGCTACGCCCATTTCCCTGCGATGATCGGCGATCTTGCGGCCATAAGCGCGGGCAAGCGCCTGATGGGCAAGCCGCGCTTCGGTGGACGACGCCGCCTGTGCGAAGAGAAGCTCCTGCTGTTGGCGGTGGAGAAGATGATTGAGGTCCGGCAAGGCGCGGCTCCTTTGAAAGCAAGCGGGAGCGCACACGGTCTCTCAGTCTGGACGAATGCTTGCGGCAAATTTCGTCCGATGGCGCAGGCCATAGCATGATTATGCAGATGCGTCGCGGACATTATTGAATCACTGCCCTTGTGCTCCAGGGGAGAGAGGTCTAACGGCCCTCCAATGCGGGCTTTAGCCCGTCCCCGGACGGGCTTCAGTCCGATCACCTCGCAAGAGAGACAATGACCTTTCAAACCCATTCCGCGCTTCTTTCCGAAGCGCTCGCCGCACGCGGCTATGCCGCGCCCACCCCTGTGCAAGCCGCCGTTCTCGAAGCGGAGGCAGCCGGACGGGACCTGATCGTCTCGGCTCAGACCGGTTCCGGCAAAACAGTCGCCTTCGGACTCGCCATGGCACCGCAATTGCTGGACGAGGCAGGCACCCTTCGTCCTGCCGAGGCACCGCTGGCGCTCATCATCGCGCCGACCCGCGAACTGGCGTTGCAGGTAAGCCGGGAGCTGGCATGGCTCTATGGCGGCACCCGTGCACGGGTCGTGACCTGCGTCGGCGGCATGGACGCAGCAAAGGAACGGCGGGCGCTGGCCCATGGCGCGCACATCGTTGTCGGCACGCCCGGCCGCCTGCGTGACCATCTGGAACGCGGCGCGCTTGACCTCCATGCGCTTTCGGTCGCCGTGCTCGACGAAGCCGACGAAATGCTCGACATGGGCTTTCGCGAAGACCTGGAGGAAATTCTCGACGCAACCCCCGAAGACCGGCGAACGCTTCTCTTCTCCGCGACGATGCCCAAGCCCATCGTCGCCCTCGCCCGCCGCTATCAGCGCGATGCCCTCCGCATCTCGACGGTCGAAGCGGATCGGGGCCATGGCGATATCCATTACCAGGCAATGGCGATCGCGCCCGCCGACATAGAACACGCCGTCGTCAACCTTCTCCGCTTTCATGAGGCAGAAACGGCCATGCTGTTCTGCGCGACGCGCGACAATGTCCGGCATCTCCATGCCAGCCTGACCGAACGGGGCTTTGCCGTCGTCGCCTTGTCGGGCGAGCATAGCCAGAATGAGCGCAACCACGCGCTTCAGGCATTGCGCGACCGGCGGGCACGAGTGTGCGTCGCGACGGACGTGGCGGCGCGCGGGATCGACCTGCCAAGCCTGTCGCTTGTCGTCCATGTCGAGATCCCCCGCGACGCGGAAACCCTGCAGCATCGCTCGGGCCGCACCGGCCGCGCGGGCAAGAAGGGAACCGCGATCCTGCTGGTGCCTTTCCCTCGTCGCAAGCGGGTGGAATCCATGTTGCGTGGCGCGCGCATTCCGGCGGAGTGGACCGCACCCCCATCCGCCGCCGATATTCGCAGAGCGGACAGCGAGCGGCTTCTGGCAACGCTACTGGCGCCGGTAGAGGCCGATGACGAGGACCGGGCGCTCGCCGTCCGCCTGCTGGGCGAACGCAGCCCTGAGGACATCGCCGCCGCTCTCGTCCATGCCCATCGCGCGCGCATGCCGGAGCCCGAGGAACTGCTGGCGAGCGAACCCTCTCAAGAGCCGCGCGGCCCGCGCGCTGGCTTTGAAGGCAGCGCCTGGTTCCGCATGAATGTCGGCCGTAACCAGAATGCCGACCCCCGCTGGGTACTGCCGCTGCTTTGCCGGCGCGGCCATGTCAGCCGTGCCGACATTGGCGCGATCCGTATTGCTGCCAATGAAACAATATTCGAGGTGGCAGCTACGGCCGCCGCTCGCTTCCTGACGGCGGTGCGGCGCACCGAGGGCGAGGACGACGGTGTGCTTATCCTTCCTGTGGATGGCAAACCGCGGGACCAAGCACGGCGCAACCGCCAGGACAATGTGAGAGGCAAGCCCCACGCTCCGGGGCCTCGCCGCGGCAAAGCCGGACCTGCGGGGGAAGGCAAAAAAGGCTTTGGAAGAAAAAAGCCTGGGAAAAAGGGCGACCGGCAGCAGCGCACGGATCCGATGTAACCCCGGCAGCACCTCGGCTGCACCTTTGGTGCCGCGCCAGACGACCAGCACGGTGGCAATCCAGGTGGACTTCGCACCGGAACCGAAATAACGCCCGAATTAAGCTGATCCTCTGAACATCATGCAAGCAGCGTCGCCGTTTCGAGAAGCGTATCCTCACGAACAGACAATCTAAGGCCGATCATGCACAGTGCTGATTGAAGAACCCGCTGCATTGCCGATTGCAACTGGCGCTTGCTCTTTCTCGCCATGGCTCTCATCTTTGTCCCGAAGCTTACCGGATTGACGGGGAACTTAAGCAGATTTTTGTCAAAGCCCCGGATGATGTCATGCTGCAGAGATCCTGTGTATCTCTCCTCCGCCTCTGGAGCCATCAAGGCAGCAAAAAAGCGCTCGCAATTTACGGGCTGAACTGAATTTCCAGCCAGGACGTCCAGCCCCTGTTCCAATGCGGAGAGCCACCCGCCCAACCGCTGATCAAGATAGAAGCTGTCGGTAAGATCCAGCCCGTCCCGGTGGCTCCGGCGCCAGGCGAGCCACTGGTCCAGGAACCCCGCCATATCCCCTTTGGCTTCAGAACCGAATTTGGACAGTAGCTGCTCCCCAGTTGCACCCGCAAGTTCGAGCTCACCCAGTCGGCGCCGATAGAAGCGCCGTCCAACTTCAAAACATCCACCCCGAACGAGAGCGGTATCTTTTTCCAGGAAACCGTAGCTGTTCCCAGGAATCAGATAGATTCCATCGGCGCCCTCCGAGGAATCTGCAGTGTGGATCCGGAGCGCGGCCATTGCCCTTTCATCAGGCTTGTCCATCCGCACGACCTTGTGAGGAATCCCGGCATAGCGGCACAGATCCGCTGGAATTCGCAGATCGCCAGGATCCACGCCCGGAAAGCGTTGCGTAATGGCCTCGAACTTGACGTCAGCGGCCAGCAAAGCCCCAAAGAGCGTGCGGGAATCCAGGCCGGCGGTGAGCGCCAGGTAAACCTTGCCATGCGATTCCTCGACCTGGCGCAAGACGTGGATAAGGCCTGAGCTCAAAATATGCGCCGCCTGTTCCACAGAGGCAGATGGGATCACGTCTCGCGGAAAGAACTCGACGGCCAAATGGGGAATCTCCAACATCTGATCCCGCATGAGCCGGGCGACTCCCGCTACCCTGCTGCCGGGGGTTGGAATCCAATTGAGGCCGATCTTCCATTTCAGCTCAATCGGAAGATGGTCTGCCTCCGCGAGGTGCGCGGCCAAAGCCGGGCTCGATGTGACAAAAGGCCGAAGCGCGTCTCCGCCATAATATAAGGACATCAAGCCAGCGGCGTCTGTTTGCACATAAGGCCAGTTCAAGATCGCGAAGCGCCCGGCAAGATCGCAGCGTTCCATACTTTGCGGGACGCTTGAGAAGCATCGTCCCAGTATAGTGGTTTCCCCGGTCCCGTTTCTGATCCGCTGGATGGACAGATCAGTCTGGTAGGAGAGGATGAACCCGTCGGGCAGATCGAGACAGCGCCAATCAGGGCCGAATTCGTATCGGGAGCGGGCAATGCAAAATTGCCGCCTGTGTAGCACGATGCTCAACCTAGCCTCTCCAAACCGCCTTCAATACTGATGGACAGTTGATGCTGCCCTGTTACGTTGAAACAGTTGATGGCGAAGCTAGTGTTACGTTCAAAGGGAAATTAGGTATATTATTTCGTACGAATACAATGCTTTCGTATAGTCATCCACTAGACGGAAATTTGCTTTACTCAGCCGCGTGCCCGCAGGAATTCGACGACTTCGCTGGTATGCTGGCGCTGTATCAGCAGGGATGCTGCAGCGTAAATCGTTCCTCCCAGCGCCACCATTATGAACATTCTTGTCCAGAGCGAGCCCCAAGTCACCTCCTGGATGGCAAGCATGACGGCCAGCATCATCAGGCATGCCGCCAATACGGGGCGCCCGACATCACTCAGGAATGACCCGTCGAAACGCCCCAGCAACCGACGCGGGAAGAGCAGATAGCCAAGAACGAAAAGACACGCATGTATGGCGGCCAGCGTTGCGCTCACCACCACGAGCGAACCCGTGAATTTCGACACCACAATGATGGTGAGCGGCACCACGCAGAGCAACACCAGGCCCCAGTAAAATGGCCATTTGTACTTTTCCTTCGCCAGGATAAGGCCAATGTTGATGTTGGAGGCCGAACGGAACAAGGCCACAATGGTCAGCACCTGCACCACCGGAACGACCGGTTGCCAGCGAGGGCCGAGCAGCGCCGGCACCAGCAGGGGCGCGACTACCGCCAGTCCGAGCAACAGCGGTGCATTGACCGAGACCAGCAGGCGCAGCCCCTTGCGATATCCCTTGAGCAGCTTGTCATTATCATTCTTCACCTTGGCAAAGATCGGGAAGGACACCTGGGTGAGAATGGGGTTGATGCGCTGAAAGGGCTGCATCGCCAGATTGAAGGCGAGATTGTAATAGCCCAGCGCCGCCGGCCCCAGAAAAGCTCCGATCGAAAGCTGATCCACCCGGGAATTGAGGGCATAGATCAGCGAGGCTCCAACCCTGTAGGCGCCAAAGTGCAATAATTCAGTGATCTCCGACAGCGCTCCCCAACGGCCAGGAAGCCAGCGCTGCTGAATGGCAATTCCCCACAAGAGCAGGTTCATTCCAAGCTGCGCGGCGAGGTTCGCGAAAATCAGCGCCCACGCACCATATCCGGTGACCGCCAGCCAGACCGCGACTACCAGCCCCACTAGTTGGGTGGCGGTCCGAAAGAGAGCGAGCTGACGCAGCATCATTTCACGGCGCATGAGCGCATCGAACTGCACCACCAGGGCGCCGGACAACAATATCAATCCCATGACGCGCGCCATGCCGGTAAGGTCGACCGTAGTGAACAGGCCGCCGAACCAGGGGGCCAGGAGGAAGAGCAAGGCGTAAATCGCCACACCTACAGCCACATTGACCCAATATAGCGTCGAAAGCTGCCGGCGAGTGGCTTCGGACTTGACCACAAGGACGTCGGAAAAACCGACCCTTACAAACACATTGCAGATTTCCAGAATGACCAGCAGCAACGCGACAGCGCCAAAGTCCGACGGCTTGAGGTAGCGAGCCAGTACGGAGATCTGAACGACACTGATCAGCGCGGTGGCGATGGAGGCGAAAGTCGTCCATTTCGCGCCGCTGGCGGCCTGGCGCGTCAGACTGGCCGCCATCAGCCGCGCCTCGCCTTCGTGACTGGCTCCACCGCCATCTCAGCCGGGCCTCGATTGCCGGGGGCCGTCAGGGGTGGGAAGAAGTTCCAAGGATCGCCTTTTACACCCATATATTCGTAGAGCGCCCTGACCTCTGGAGCCAGTTGTTCGCGGATCTCATGCATCTCGCTGGCGGTGAGATCCGTATGATCGAACTCCGGGTTAGGCAAGCGGTTCACCAGCGCCCGCAATCCGAGCCGCAGGCGGGAAGGAATCATATCCTTTACCTTGGACGGCACAAGACGGCCGAAGCGTTTGCTCCAGGGATGATAGATGGCCTTTCCCGCACGGCTATTCTGCTTCCCGGCATGAAGCTCCATCGGAACGTCGGCGCGAACTCCAAGGAATAGGAGCACCTCGCGGACCGTCCCCGGAACGTCGGCAATGAATTTCTCGAACAGAATGACCTTGATGGCCTCATCCGCAAAATAGGTGCGGAACTTGCTCAAATTGGTCCAGTAGCGGCACCCGCCCAGAAATGTGGGATATGTGAACACCGCCTCGCGATAGGCACGCGGCATTTTCATCGGGAACAGCTTTTCCTCCGCCCAATGACCGGTGCAGAGCGTCTGTGCCCAGACGGACTTGAACCGGGCGAAAGGCTCGCGGACCAGATAGATGATCCTGGCGTCCGGAGAGAGGCGGTGAATATCGCGGGCCACATTCGGAAACGCCAGCGTTTCGGAATAGGCCGGGCTCGATTCGCCACGCCACATATGACCGGCCCCTTCGTGGAACATGGCCAGATAGTCCTCCAGATAATCTGCATGATCGGGACGAATGAAATAGCAGGGTTCCTTTTTTCGCGACATGAAGATGTTGGGGTGCTGGCCCAGCAGATCGTGAAAATATGTGGTGCCGCACTTTGACGCGCCAATGACAAACAAGTTCGGCACCGGGGCGCTCATCCTATCCTCCGTTTTGTTCGGCCGGATAATCTTGGTGAGCACATGGCGGAAAATTTCAGGCAAACCATAGGCTTATCCGGAAGCATTCCCCCAAAGTCACCGTAAAACGCCCTAAGCATCTAATTTATCCCGGAAAATGTGGGTAAGCCAGAATGGTTTGGGATGCAGGTCCCGCGAAATCCGCTCGCCACCCATATTGAAGATTTTCTGTCTATATTGACATTTTCAGTTCATCTTGAGATTTCTTGGCGGGGCACCGTTATCCCTACAGCATGGCGACAGAGGATCCCGCCCGAAGGCGCCCGTCAGAGAGGATTGCAGACACGTTGTGTAATGCACGCCATCGGCATCCGAGGGATAGCATGGGCCCCGGCATACAGCCGGAAGACGAAAGACCGCTGCATCAATAACAATAGAGGAGATAGGCATGAGTTCTGACCGCAATTTGGCCGAAACCGCCGCAAGGGCGTGGATTGAACGCTTCAACCGGGACGACGCCGCCGCATTCGCGGACCTGTACGCTGCTGATGGCGTCTATATCGACCTCGCTTTCGGCATAGAGCGGCAGGGCAAGGAATTCGTCGCCCTTCTTCACCAAAGGTGGCGCGGTGCAGTGTCGGCATTCAACATGGAGGCGGAACGGGTGCTCGTGGACGGCCCGGTTGCGGTCGTCCAGTACAAGGCGCAAGGCCGCTTTGACGGCTCGCCACTGGGCACGGCCGAACGGCCCCTTTTGCCGACGATGAAGAGCTTCAATGCACGCGGCGTCGTGGTGGTGGAAGTGAATCAGGACGGGCTGATAACCTCGACCTCCGATTATTATGATCGGCTGATCATGCCGAACGGAGAGGAACCGCTAATCCGGTCCGACTCCGTCCTCCCGCCACCTGGCTCGCGTTGAGGTCCGATGCGGGTGCCGTGGAAACGGCACCCGCGGACGAGCAGATTAGCCGTGGCACGTCGTCATGCGGCCTTTCTCACCTCCCCGGCCAATCGGGTAAATTCCAGGCTCAGCGTTTCCGCTTTGCCCGCAATATCGGCCGCCGTGAAAAGCAAGCCGTCGGCGGCGGTGCGGACCTGGTGCGCCTGTTCGGTGAGGTCCGCCATGCCGACCGCGGCATCGCGGCTGCCCTGACGAACAAAGGCCAGTGCCCCTACGATTTCCTGGCTGGAGCGGCTCTGCGTTTCCACGGCTTCTCCGATGAGATCGGCATTGCGGTCCAGCCCGCTCGCCATTTCCTCGACCAGCGCCACACTTCCAAGCACTTCGCCTGATGTTTCGGCGATCCGCGCCAGCCGGGCCTCGATCGTACCCGCCACGGTCTGCGTCTGCCGGGCAAGTTCCTTCACCTCCAGGGCGACAACCGCAAATCCCTTGCCCGCCTCACCGGCCTTGTTCGCTTCTATGGCGGCGTTCAACGCCAGCATATTCGTCTGCCGCGCAATTCCGGTTATGAGGTCCAGTGATCCGTGAATGTCCTCCACCAGTTCCTCAAGCGCATGCGCGCGGCTGCGGTTCTGACGGCTTTGCGCGTGAACATTGTTGCTCTGCTCGCGCGCTGACCGGGTGCTGTCCTCCACATTGCGGATCATCTGCAGCAGCGTGGAACTTGCCTCTTCGATCTGGGTCATGGAGATGGCGATCTCCTCGACATTGCTGGCCGCTGTTTCGGCCTGCAGCTCAGACCGCGTCGCAGCGTCGGACATGCCGCGCGCCATATCGCGCATCGTCGCGGAAGCCGCGGCGAGACCCGCAACCAGATCGGACAGGCCACGCTCAAATTCAGCGAACAGGCGGTCGAGAGTGGCCGCTCGCTGCTTTGCCGCCTCGGTGGCGGCCTTTTCCAGCATTCGCAGTTCCCGCTGCGCCCGATGCTTATCCTCCAGCAATGCCGTCGCTTCCGCCGAACGGGTACGGGAAAGCTGGATGGCACGAGCAATATCGCCGATTTCATCCTGCCGTTCCTGGTAGGGCACCACCGTGGCCAGGCCATTCGCCACCTCTTCGGCAGTGAAGCTCGCAATGCTGATCATTGGCTCTACGATTTCGCGGGACGCGGTCTTCAGGACAGCCCAGCCAATGCCAATGCCCGCCAGGAAGACAAAAGTAATGATCAGCATCGTAACCGACGTCAGGAGCCGGAGCTGGGCCCGCTCCTCCCGGCCAAGCTGCCGCAATCCCTGGCTATAGCTATGGCCAGCCGCAAGTAGCGGATCAACGCCGCTGTAAAGGCGGCCGGCCATCAGGAACTCAAGGCCGTCCGTGTCTCTGGCTTCCAGACGCTTGCCCAGTTCTTCAAGAACCGAGTCGGCTTCCTCCCGCTGGTCAAGCAGGTAGAGGAGCTCTATCCCTCCCGCCTGCCGCGGAGCATGGGTTTGCAGCGCCTCCCAGCCGACACTGATATTATGTTTTACGTTTTGAAGCGCGCTTTCGCCGCCCGGCATCGTGAGATTGCCGCTCCGCACCTTGTTGGCGATGCCCAAGGCCTCCTCATAGCCGCTGATGACATTTTGAAGATCGCTCACAGGACCCAGCCGGTTGTCGACCAACCTCGCGAGACCCGCCTGGCCGACGACCAATCCCGCAATGACGGCAAGAGAGAGGATCAGCAGCAGCCCGCACAGCAGGGCGACAGCCAGACGGACTCGCACGGCCAGAGAGCGCCTTTCGCCTGGCCGTACATGAAAATTTCTTGCGACCGCGGTTATTGCCCGGAGATACATTCTTGCCCCCTTTTCGCGGGTGGAATTCCCACGGCGCACCATAAAAAATGGTTAACGGAATTGGGGGCAGCAAGAAAAATAGCACGCAGAACTGACATAAAACTGCAATATTTCCATCAGAGCGCGTTAACTTTTACGCGAAGAACATGTCCGAACTGGGGTACCGGCATTAGATAGGGCAAGCTTCATTCAGCGCCTGGCTCCCCCTGCGGCAGGGCTCATTGGAGGCATGGGAAACAGAATTCCGAGTACAGCCATGTCGCTCGCGGTGTGGTCGATCGGCCGTATGTGAAAGCCTTGGCCACGGCGAAGCTTTAGAACCTCGAAGGCCAGGCGGCTTGTGCGCTATTCGGTATCTTCAGGAAAAGATCGGCCGCGCCGGGGTTGAGCTGAAGGCGCGGCCCAGTTTGGCCGGGTAAAGGGGAAATTCCCGGCTATTCATCCTGTCAGCGCGGCTTGCGGCGCGTCTGTTTTCTGGCTTGCGGCGCATTGCCCGCATAGTCGCTGGGCAAGGGCTCCCTTCCGCTCCAAAGGGCGCGGGCGGCCTCCTGAAGCGACAAGGGGTAGCGGGCGATTGCTGCAAGATCGGTTTCGGTGATGATGATGGACATGGCTGTTCCTCGCCGGAAACGCCGTGCAAAGCGTTCCGTCATGCTGTTGACTTCAGATTGACTGGTTCTACGGTCGGACGGCCGACCGTTTCCTTATCTGCTACACATCATGAAAATACGCATCGTTTTCTCCCAATTGGCTGGGGGAAACACGATGCCTGGCGTGGTCGCCCGAGCATCGCGCGCTTTAGCCGTTGGTTACGCGGAGCAAGCTGCATCCCTGTCAAAAGCCGCGGGCAACCGAGCGGTCGAAAGACCGTGGACCTTTTACCAGAAGGCCCTTGCATCAGTAATCTCTACTTATATGGTAGAAATATAGCGGTCAAGCCAAGTTTAGGTTGACCAGGCAAAAGGCGGATTATCCGCGACAGACAAAGATTGAAGGCATTGAAGAAAGTCTATCTTTCCATTCCCCCCGCCCCAAACCCATAGGAGCGACCATGAAATCCGCCCTGATCATCCGGCATGTCCCCTATGAAGGCGTCGCAGGCTATAGGCAGCCCATAGAGGAGGCAGGCTATCTTATCGACCGGATCGACGTCTCCGATCCCGCCTTCAGTTCTCTCGAACTGCGGGAACCCGATTTGCTGATCATGATGGGCGGCCCGATGGGCGTTTATGAACAGGATCAATATCCCTGGATCGCCTGCCAGCTCCGCCGCTTGCGTCACCGGCTTGAGGCCGGCCGGCCCACATTGGGCGTCTGCTTTGGCGCGCAGATGATGGCGGCGGCGCTGGGCGCGGAGGTCTATGCCGGACCACATAAGGAGGTGGGGTTTCATCCCATTCGCTTGAACGCAGCGGGAATCTCATCTCCCCTCCGGCATCTGGAGGATGTGCCGGTCCTTCACTGGCATGGCGACACATTCACCATGCCGGACAATGTAGAGCCGCTCGGCTCCAGCCATCTTTATGAATATCAGGCTTTCCGGCGCGGTCCCAATATCCTGGCGCTCCAATTCCATGCCGAGATGGGTGAGGATGAGCGCTTCGATGCCTGGATCGAGGAATGGCCGGAATCAGTGATCGAAGCTGGAGGGGACGAAGCCTCCCTGCGGGCTGCGCATGACCTTCACGGTCCAACAGCCGTGGCAGCAGGCCGAAAGATGATCGCAGAATGGGTCAGCCAGTTCGCGTTCAATCCATCAGCCGATAGCCAATGGCTGGCTCGTTGCGAATAAGGGCCGGCCGTGCGGGGTCCGTCTCCAGTTTGAGGCGCAGCGCGCGGATGACGACCCGCAAATAGTCGACGTCACCGGTATGCGCCTTGCCCCACACGCGTTCAAGCAATGCCGCGTGGGTGCACAGGCGGCCTCCGGCTTCCATCAGCGTCTGCAACACCGCAAATTCGCGTGGGGTGAGCGCAACCGGTTGCCCCCGGCACGTCACCTGATGCCGCGCTGCATCCAGCATGACCGGCCCGAAGCTGAGATCTGACTTCGAAGCGGACGATCCTGCACGGCGCAGCGCGGACCGCAGCCTTGCTAGCAGCTCATCGGCATCGAAAGGCTTGGTCACATAATCGTCAGCGCCAAGGTCAAGCGCCGCGATCTTCTCAGCGGTGTCGTGGCGGGCAGTGATCACAATGACAGGAAATTGATGCCGGGCGCGAACCGCAGCGATCATCTCCATCCCATCGCGGTCAGGCAGGCCAAGATCGAGCAGCATCGCGTCGGCGCCGCCACGCTCCAGGGCCGCCATCGCGTCCTTTGCGGTCCCGGCAACCTCCACCCGATAGCCACCGCGTTCCAGCACGCCCGATAACAGCCGGAGGATTGCCGGTTCATCGTCGACAATCAGAATGCGTGTCATGGCCCTTTCATCTTCCGCACCGGCATGGTGAGGCGAAAAAGGGCGCCGCCCTCCCCGTTTTCTTCGGCCTTGATCGTCATGCCCATCACATCGGCGAAGCCTTTGGCAATGGCAAGCCCCAGCCCGCTGCCGCCGCTGCGGTCACTGCCGTCAACACGCGCAAACCGCTCGAAAATACGGGTCCGGTCCTGATCGGGTATACCGGGACCATCGTCCTGCACGGTCAGATCCACTGAACCGTTGCGTTCCCGTGCGGAGACCTCGACCTTGGATCGTGCATGCCGGACGCCATTGTCGACGAGGTTGACGACGATGTGCCGCAACAGCACCGGATCGGCCTCCACCAAGGGCAATGTCGCACTCACATCCTGCGTCATCCGTAGCCGTTCCGTGCCATCTCCCAGAGCCGTGCGCGCATCGGCAACGATGTCGACGAGATCGACGGCTTCCATCTGCGGCGTCAGTGCGCCGCTTTCGATCCGGGCCGCCCCGATCAAGTCGTCCATCATGCGGTCCAGCCGCCGCGCCTCCACCAGTGCATGCGCAGCGCCTTCGTCCCCCGGCGCAAGTTTCGTCAATTCCCCGGTTACCACTGTCAGCGGCGTGCGAAAGTCATGGGCGAGCGCAGCCAGCAGCGTACGGCGGAAGGCATCTCGATCCTCCAGGCGTTCACGCTCGCGCCGTTCCTCTTCGAGCGCGATCCGGTCTCGCGCCTGCCCCAATAGCCTAGCCAGCGCCTGAAGCTGAGCCAGTTCCAGTTCGCTGCGGGTAGCACCGCTCATGGGACGCGCCACCGCAAGCAAGTCGGTGCCGGATTGGCGGCGCGGGCTCAAGGGCAGAAATGTCCACTCGGCAGCGGGCATGATGCTGGAGCCATGTCCTGTTACGTCGCCATTGTGCATCGCCCATGCAAGTGCGGAGAGATCGAGGGTGGACAGGCTGCTTTCCGCCTGGAGCAATGCGCCAAAAGGGATGATCCTGGCCTCGCCATAGGTCCGGCCGAGCCAATCCAGAGCCCCATCAAGGGAACTGGCCGCCTTGCCCTGCCCGAGCAGACCCGCAAATTGCGCGGCTTCGGCATTTGCCTCGGCGCGCCCGGCTGCGTCGGCTTGGCGTGCCTTGAGCGCCGCTGCCAGGCGGCTCGTCACGATGGCCACCGAGAACAGGACCAGCACGCTCACCAGATTGTCGACGCCATGGATCCGGAAAGTGTAGCGCGGAGGGAGCAGGAAGAAATTATAGGCGAGCGCGCCTCCCGCCGCCGCGACCAGCGCAGGACCAACGCCGCCGCGTGCGGCAACCAGCAGGAGCGGCAGCAGGAACAGCAATGCCGAGGAGGCGACGCCCAGAACCGGCAACCATGCTGCGGTAATGGCGGCGACTATCGCCACCCCTGCAAGGGCAAGCAGATAGGAGACCGGATCGCCGCGCATCATTCCCCTCTATAGCTCTATTTGCGAGCCGAGTTCGACCACCCGATTGGGCGGGATCGCGAAAAAGGCGGTCGGATCAGCGGCATTCCGGTGAAGGAAGCTGTAGAGCAAGGTCATCCAGCGGGGCATGACCGGACGGCTCGCGCGGCGTATGGCGTTGCGGCCCACAAAGAAGGAGGTGCCTCCAACACCGGTCAGCAGATTGCTTCGCGCGAGATCGCTCGGCACGTCAACCCGGTCCATATAGCCATAGGTCAGCCGCGCCCTAGCGAAATGGTCGTCGATCCACTCGAGAGAGAGGCGTTGGTCCGGCGCGATATGGGGGGTGGGGCCAGTCGCGACGGTCAGCAGCACGTTTGTCCGGTGCAGTGCCTTGTTGTGCTTGAGATTGTGCAGCAGCGCCGATGGAGCGACATTCCCATCCTGGGTCAGGAACACCGCGACACCATCGACGATCAGCGGGGGCCGGACTGCGAGCGCAGTGGCAAGATCGGGCATGGATACCCCCTGCTCGCTGGTGCGGGCGATGGACACCCGCCGTCCATGCATCCAGGCGACGATGATAAGCCCTATAATGCCGCCCACCACCAGCGGCACCCATCCGCCTTCGCTGACGCGCAGAATATTCGCGCCGAAGAAGATGAGGTCGATCGCAAGGAATGGGACGAACAGCAGGGTCGTCCAGAGGACATGCCAGTGCCAGCCTCTCCACGCGATTACGAAGGCAAGGCAGGTCGTCACCACCATGGTGCCGGTGACCGCGATGCCATAGGCCGCTGCCATGGCCGTGCTGCTCTTGAACGCGAACACGAGGACTAGCACTCCGGCAAGCAGCGCCCAATTGACGAAAGGCATGTAAATCTGGCCGATCTGGTCGGCCGAAGTCTGACGGATCGAAAGCCGCGGCAGCAGGCCGAGCGCAACCGCCTGCTGGCTCAGCGAATAGGCGCCGGTGATCACCGCCTGGCTGGCGATGATCGTGGCAAGGGTGGCAAGGAATACCAGCGGCGCGCGCAGAACCTCGGGCGCCATGATGAAGAACCAGTCGGCATTTTTGAAAGCTGCACCGCTCGCCTGCGCTGCTTCGAGCGTTGCGAGGGCGAGAGCGCCTTGGCCAAGATAATTGAGCGTGAGCGCGGGCCAGACCAGGCTCAGCCAACCAAGCTGGATCGGCAGTCTCCCGAAATGCCCCATATCGGCGATCAGCGCCTCGGCGCCGGTCACGGTAAGGAATACGGCACCCAGCACAAACAGGCCCGGAACGCCGTGACTCATCAGGAAACGGACTGCCTCAACGGGGTTGAAGGCCAGCAGGATTTCGGGCGCGCGGGCGATATGCCACAGGCCCAGTGCGCCGATGCTGAGAAACCAGATAGTGCATATTGGTCCGAACAGACCCGCGACCCTTGCCGTTCCGCGCGCCTGAATGGCAAAGAGGGCGGCGAGGATCCCCACGGTGAGGCCGAGGATTGAGGGATGGCCCATGCCTCCAAGTCCAGGGATGGTCTTCAGCCCTTCCACCGCCGACAGCACCGATAGCGCAGGCGTGATGATGGCATCGCCATAGAAGAGCGCCGCGCCCGTACCGCCCAGCAGCAGTACGACGGGCCATTTGCCCTGTGTTGCGCGGCTGGCGAGCGCCATCAGCGACAGCACACCCCCTTCGCCATGATTGTCCGCGCGGGTCAGGAACAGGACATATTTGAGCGTGACGACGATGATGAGCGCCCAGAGCATGAGGCTGAGCACCCCGATGATCTCGCCGCGGCCGATCACGCCCGCCGATGTCTGCGCCAGAGCCTCGCGAAAGGCATAAAGCGGGCTTGTACCGATGTCGCCGTAGACGACGCCGATGGCGCCGAGCGTGAGGGCGGCGAGGGAAGACGATGCGGCGGTTTTGCGAGCGAACATGAAGCAGCCTTACTGAAAATGCTGCAACCGATGTGAGCCGGGAAGACATTAAGCCGCCATGTGGAATGACGGGCGGCGGCATTAAGCGAGCATTAAAATGGCAGAGCCTCCCGCAAAGGCCCGCATCCCTCGACCGCGCTCAGGACGAATGGGATGTCTTTATCTAAGCCTTGTGGCCTTGGCTACGGATCCTTGCTGCAATTGTCTCCAGAAACGCCTTGCCCTCTCGCGGCATGCCGCAAACGGGAGCTGATCGCGGCAGCACTTTGGCGAAAGCGGAGGATGAAGGTCCCTCGATCCTCATCAGTTCCGAGCCGGGTACGGAATCGGCAGCAGTGATTGCACCATCCTGCTCAAGAACGCGCGTCATGAAGGCAATGCTGCGCTTATCCTCTTCGGTGTTGGAATGATAAAGGATCAGCCAGGCCGGCCGGGCTGCGGTAATGCGCCGGATGTCGTCATTGATGCAAGTCGGACTATCCCGATATCGGCTAAGCAGTTGATAGCGCACATTCTCCATCCCATAGCGCCGAGCATAGAGGAGATAGGGCCGCTCGGCCGAGACGCTCAGGAACAGCGCGTCGCCCGGCTTCATATGGCGAGAGAGATAGCGGAGATTGGACTTCACCTCTTCTACTGGCCAGGCAGGGATCTGCGCGGCCGACGTGGCGGTGAGCCAGAGCGGCTTTGCCCCGAACAGGAGCAACAGGGCGATGGCCGCAAGTGCCGGATAGCGGAAAGACCGGACCGCCGCCACAAGCGCAATCGCCACGCCAACCGCAGCCGAGGGAGCAAGGAACAGCAGGAAACGGGTCTCGAATGGGTAGGCCTGCAGCCCTGAAGCGATGACAGCAATGACGAAGGGCGACAGGAGCAGGGCCAGCAGCCACCGGTCACGCCACCAGATGCAATAGCACCCGAAGAGGAAAAAGACCGTAGCGGTCAGCCCGCCCAGCCGCGAAAGCAGAAAGGAAAGCGCGCTTGCGAGCGCCGCAGGATACCAGCGGATGGCCTTTAACGACAAGGGCATCGGAGCGAAGTCGTCGACCCAGAATATTTGGGTCATATTGCCCACCGTGGTCTGCTGCCCTGCATAAACGAAGACGTAGAGGCCGGCGAACAATGCCAGCCAGGCGCAGCCGGTGGCGGCAAGCGCGATCGCCCACGGCTGGTCGCGCCGGACGAGCGCCGCAGCGAACAGGACAAGGCCCGTTCCCGCCATCACCATGGCCCCGCCGAAGGACAGGGGAATGCAGACAAGACCGACAAGCGCGTAGCAGGCAGTAATCCGCAAGCGATGGCTTGCTTTCCCCAACATCGTGGCAGCCAGAAGCAACAGCGCAATCGCGAACAGAGCATCCAGGATATAAGGCTTGACCATCGCCGAATAGGCGATGAGCGCCGAAGTCAATCCGAAGAGCGAAACGCCAGCCAGCGTTTCCCACGAATCGGCGACGGCGCGCATGAACCGCCAAAACAGCACGACACTTCCGATTCCTCCGATCAGTGCCACGAACCGCAAGGAATAATCGAAATCCGATGAGACCTGCAAGGCGGCCTTTTCCAGCAACAACCATCCCACAGGTGCCAACTGATTGAAATAAAGCTGCCCGAAAAGGGCTCGCGCCGGAAGATGGATGATATTGATCGCCACCATCGCCTCGTCCGTCCAAAGCGAACGGGCGGCAGCAAAATTCCACAGCCTCAACAAAATTGCTGCCGTAAGAACCGCAAAGGTCGCTGCCTTCAGTCCGTCACCGCGAAGCGAGGAAATAATCGTCCGCTGCCCTGGGGCGGATGAGCCAGCGTCACCTGAATATCGGTCGATCATTCTGCCTCTTTCCCGGCACGCGCCAGATTTCGATCCGCCTCTGCGGTAATTCATTCCGCGCAGCAGCAACCGGTCCTCTTCTGGGCGCCGGTCAGTATCGCTCTCGTGCTTGGGTCCGCCTTCGCGATACCATGGCCTCCATGCCGGCCCAAGTTAGCGACCGGCCGATTAACTCCTCGGGGATGAATGCTATTCTGAATAGTCAGGGATGGACTACGCCAGGTCTTGCGCTGGACTTTCCGTAGCGGGGCACCATCTTGAACCTTGATGGCCGGAACAAGCCTTTGGTTGCGAGCGGAATCCTATGGGCTCTATGTGGCGCCGGCGGACTGCTGGATCGATCCCTCGCAGCCGGTCGGCACGGCATTGGTGACCCATGGCCATGCCGATCATGCGCGCGGCGGGCATCGCCGCTGCCTCGCCACGCCTGAAACGCTCGCCATCATGGCGCTGCGCTACGGGGGCAAGGCGCAGCGGCTGATCGCCGAATTGCGCCGGGCCGGCTATGGGCAGCCGATCTGGCTCCACGGCGCGCTGGAGCAGATGTGCCGTCTCTATGAGGAGTTTGGCGTCGATTTGGGGCCGCTGCAGCTCGTTTCCGATGCCGCCAAGACAGACCTGACGGGACAGCTCATAATCTGCCCGCCCGGCGCGCTGAACGACCGCTGGAGCCGCCGACTTCACCTTCGGCTGCTGAGATGGCGACCCGGACCAGGGCGCCGACCTGTTGCCGGTCGGCAAAGCCTATTTCGGTTTTACTGACGAGGAACTGAAATGGCTCGACAGCCATGTCCGCCGTCATACGGTCAACCGCTTCGGTCCTGTAAGGGAAACGGACAAGAGCCTGGTCCTCGAAGTAGCCTTTGATTCCGTGCACGAAAGCAAACGGCACAAGTCGGGCCTTGCCATGCGTTTCCCGCGCATCAACCGGATCCGATCCGACAAGCCGGCGCATGAGGCCGACCGCATCGCAACCCTCCGGGCAATGGCGAAGGATTGAGGTCAGATCTTCGAGAGTGCCGTGGCCCAGCCTTTCAGCCTGGCGGTTCGAACGGAGGGATTGATCGCGGGCCGGAATTCCTGCACCCCCTTGCGCATGATGGCCGCGTCTTCGAGCGAGGCGTACAGCCCTGCGCCCACGGCCGCGAGCATGGCGGCGCCCAATGCGGTTGTCTCGACCAATTCGGGCCGCTCCACCGGAATGTCCAACATGTCGGCCAGGTCCTGCGCCATCCAGTCATTGGCGGCCATTCCGCCATCGATCTTCAGCCGCTGCCATAGCACCCGGTCGGCGGCAAAGGCGCTTTTCAGGTCATGCGCCATATAGGCCATGGATTCGAGCGCTGCACGGGCGATGTGCGCGCGCGTGGTTGCAAAGCTGAGGCCAGTGAGCGCGCCCCTTGCATCAGGATTCCAATGTGGAGCGCCAAGACCCGTCAGGGCTGGGACCAGATAAACGCCGTCATTGTCGGGAACGGTCGGCGCGAGCGTTGCCGTTTCGGCCGCCGACGCCAATATGCCCAGCTCATCGCGCAGCCACTTGATGAGGCTGCCCGCGACGAACACCGATCCTTCCAGGGCATAATGGCGCTTGCCGCCAATCTGATGCAGCACCGTCGCGAGCAGCCTGTGCCCTGATCGCGGAACGATGCTTCCCGAATTGGCGAGCACAAAGGCGCCCGTCCCAAATGTCGCCTTGGTATCGCCCATGGCAAGGCAGGCCTGGCCGATGGTCGCGGCCTGCTGGTCGCCTGCCGCGCCGCAGATCGGGATGGAGCCGCCCAGAAGGCCCGGGGCCGTTGCGCCGATCAATCCCGCGCAGTCGACAATTGCTGGCAAGCTTGCCGCTGGTATTCCGAACATCGCCAAAAGCGCGCTGTCCCAGCCTTGTCCATCGAGCGCCATCAGCATGGTGCGGCTGGCATTGCTTGCGTCTGTGACATGCAGGCCCCCGGTCAACCGGAAAATGAGGTAGGATTCAACCGTTCCCAGCGCGAGACGTTCGCCCGCCTCGCCGACGTTCGTCCAGTTTTCGAGCATCCATGCCATTTTGCTGCCGCTGAAATAGGGGTCGAGGAGAAGGCCCGTCTTCGCCTGAACGAGCGCCTCATGCCCTGATTTCCTAAGGGCCGTGCATTGATCGGCAGTGCGCCGGTCCTGCCAGACTATGGCGCGCGCAAGCGGCTCTCTCGTCCGCTTGTCCCAGGCGACCACGGTTTCGCGCTGATTGGTGATGCCAAGCGCGGCGATGCGATCCACACCCCCCGCGCGCTCCACCATTTCCTGCAAGCAGGCAAGCGTCTTGTCCCATATCTCGGCGGCGTCATGTTCGACATGGCCGGCCGCCGGATAATATTGGGTCAATTCGCGCTGAGCGAACCCCAGGCACTCGCCCGCGGCATCGAACAATATGGCCCGGGTCGAAGTCGTTCCTTCGTCAATAACCAGAATATTGCCGCTCAATCTTTCTCTCCCGCCGAGGGGGCTCCAGGACGGCGCTCAGCGGGTGATGCTGCCCAAAGCGTGAACGCCCGCCTTCAATATCACATTCCGAAATCTGTGTTCGCACTTTGAAGGTCGTCCTGCTGAGAAACAATCTTTCGATCATTTGGATGGCAATATTGCTAATCAATCGCATTAACTGTAGAGGCGCGAAACTAATGCCTTCAGGGGGAAGTATGAAATCCAAATTATTCCTGTCCGCAGCTTTGCTTGCGTTTCCAGCCGCCGCCATGGCGACTGAAGCCGAGTCGGAAGATGGCCGCACAATCATCGTGACCGGCAAGTCAGTGGGCTATGTTGCGATCAACTCGGCCACTGCGACGAAAACGGACACGCCGCTCATCGACGTACCGCAAAGCATCAATGTTGTGACGCGCGAACAGCTCGACGATCAGGCCCAGCACAGCATTGCAGACGTGCTGCGTTATGTTCCCGGCACTACGGTCGGCCAGGGTGAGGGTAATCGCGACCAGATCACCCTTCGCGGGCAGAACACGACCGCCGACTTCTTCCTCGATGGCGTGCGCGACGACGTCCAATATTATCGCAGCCTCTACAACATCGAGCGCGTGGAAATCCTCAAGGGCCCCTTCGCGCTGATTTTCGGCCGCGGCGGCAGCGGCGGCATCATCAACCGCGTGCAGAAGACTCCATCTGTCGACGCGCTGGCGATCGGCGGCTCGGCCAGCGTCAACAGCTTTGGCGCCTGGGATGTTTCGGCAGACATCAATGCGCCGATCAGCGGCAATGCCGCCTTTCGCCTCAACGCCAATTACGAAGACCTGAACAATCACCGGGATTTCTTCGGCGGCGAGCGCTACGCAATCAATCCCTATCTCGCCGTCGATCTGGGGCGGTGGAAGCTCGGCCTCTCCTATGAATATGTGAACGACGATCGCGTGACCGATCGCGGCGTGCCCTCGATCGCCACCGCGGCGGGACGGCCCAATCGTCCCCTCACCGGCCACCGCGAAACCTTTTTCGGTGTTCCCGGCGTCAACCGCACTGGTCTCGAAGCCCACATCGTGAAGGCTCGGCTCGACGGCGAACTGGCCGAGAACCTGAACTGGTCGACGACGGTGCTCTATGGCGACTATGACAAATACTACACCAATGTCTTCGCCAATGGCGCGGTGAACACCACAGACAATACGGTTGCACTGTCGAGCTATACCGACCCTACGAAGCGGCAGAATTTTATCGCCCAGAGCAATCTGGTCTGGGACGTCAATCTCGGCTCGATCGGCAATAAGATCCTGCTCGGTCTCGAATATGGCGATCAGGACTCCACCAACCAGCGCCGCAATGGCACGCTGTCGAGCAGTTCGCTGGACCTCGACAATATTGTCTATCCAACAGTGACTTTCGGCGCGCCGGTTCGCAACACCGAGTCCGACGTGCAGTTCTTCTCGGCCTATGCGCAGGACCAGATCAGCTTCGGCGAGCATGTCGATCTCGTCGTCGGCCTGCGCTATGACCGGTTCGAGATAGAGGGCACCGACCTGATCGGAACGCCGCGTCCCTTCTCGCGCACCGATGAGAAGGTCAGCCCTCGTGTCGGCCTGATCCTGAAACCGCAAGAGAATATCTCAATCTACGGCAGCTACAGCAAATCCTTCCTGCCGCGCTCCGGCGACCAGTTCCTGACCCTCGCGCCCGCGTCAGGAACCACGCCGGGACAGGAAGACCTCGCGCCAGAGAAGATGACTAATTACGAAATCGGTGCGAAGTGGGATATCCGCCCCGATCTCAATGTCACCCTTGCCCTGTTCCAGCTCGACAGGAACAATACCGGCGTGCCAGTCCCGGGCGTACCGGGATCGCAGTTTCTGACGGACACGCGGACCAAGGGCGTCGAACTGGCACTCGTAGGCCGGATCCTGCCAGGCTGGCAAGTGAGCGGCGGCTACAGCTATCAGGATGCCTATCGTAAGAACGACGACAGCATCAGGCTTGGCCAAGTGCCGGAACATCAGTTCGCGCTGTGGAACCGCTATGACTTCAATAGCCATGTCGGCGCAGGCCTTGGCGTGATCCACCAGTCGAGCCAGTTCGCCGCAATCCGCACATCCGCAACGACCACACGCCTGCCCGCCTTTACCCGCGTGGACGCCGCGTTGTTCTTCAATGCCTCGGACAATGTCCAGCTTCAGCTCAACGTGGAAAATCTGCTCGACGAGGACTATTTTTCCGACGCGCACAATAACAACAACATAACACCTGGTGCGCCGATCAACAGCCGGTTCACGGTGCGTGTGAAGTTCTAAGAGCAAGGCAGGGGACGGGCGTGCCGCACACTCCCGTCCCCTATGCGCCGCAAACAGGTCTGGAGCAGCGTGCGGCCATTTGAAGCCACAGGCATTTTGCACCCCTATCTTCCAAAACTAGACCGCCGTTTATCGACCTTTCTCAAGGCAGGTCAAAAGCGCCGTTGCATCACGATCGCCAAACTCCTCAATGACCTTGCGGTAAATTGCAGAAGCCAAGTGCACCATTGGCAGCCTCGTCTCCGCTCCCTCGCTAACGAGATCAAGATCCTTCGCGAAGGTGCCAAGGGCCACAAGCGGTGGCTCAAAGACATTTCGCGCCATACGCGATCCCAAAATTTGGAGAGGGAGCGAATCCGCCCAGCCGCCGGCCAAAGCGTCGGTAAGCGCACCAAGATCAAGCTCCTGTGCCCGGCCGAGCCTCAGCGCTTCTGCTATCGCGACAACATTGACGGCCACGATCAGTTGATTGCACAGCTTTGCAGCCTGACCGCTGCCAACCGGTCCGAGATGACAGATGCGCTTCGCCAACGGATCCAGGATCGGCTTTGCTTGATTTACATCCCGCTCATCGCCGCCACAGAAGATGACCAGCTCTCCGCTTTCCGCTCCGTTGACGCCGCCTGAAACCGGCGCGTCTATCCAGCGAACGCCCGGAGCCGTCCGGGCCAGGCGTTCGGCGAATGCCTTCGTTGCATTGGGTCCAATGGTGGAAAAATCTATGATGGTCGCGTCCCCGCCAAGACGGGAAACCAGATCGCCACCGCCAAAGAGCACGTCCTCCACCGCATTTGCATCCGTCAGGCAGAGACAGATATGCGAGGCGTTCGCTACGGCGTCCGCCGCTGTTGCACACATAAGGGCCCCGGCATCAACAGCCCGGCGTGCCTTTTGCTGGGAGCGGTTCCAAATGCGAACGACGAATCCGGCCGAAAGCAGCCGCAATATCATCGGCGTTCCCATAAGGCCGGAGCCGAGAAAAGCGACGTTCCCCTTCATGCCGCCGCCTCGCGCTGGTTCATGGAAGAAATTGGCCGGGCTTGAACCATTTGGCCTCGCTAGCGCCGCATATATCCGTCACTGCCGTCCAGCCAATCCTGGCGGGGTGGATTGAAGATATCGAGTTCGAACGTGTCTTCCAATGCGAAAGCACTATGCACCAGCATCGCGGGAATGAAGACGATCGATCCGGCACGCACGATCATTGTTTCGGACTGCTCGTCCCCGAATTTGAACTCCAGGGCGCCCGTCAGCACATAGGTAAATTGCTCATTGTCATGGGAGTGCGCCGGCACGAAGTCGCCTTTGCAAAAATTCACCTGTGCAACCATCATATTGTCGGAATGGACAAACCGTCTCGTCATGCCCATGCGCATCGCTTGGAGGGGCATGCTGTTCCAGTCAGTAACGATCGGACGGGAAGTGTGGCTCATGCTTTGGACCCTTTCCTTTAGACCCGTGGAAGCCATGCCGGGCAGGACGGAGCGCGACAAAGCCCTCCTGCCCGGGCCGATGATCAAATGTTGAGTTCAGCGACGTGCGTTTTGCTTTCGACCGGATCGAGGGGCACCATGCCCTCGGCCAGCATCTGCTTTGCTTCGGAATGGACGCGGGCGAAATTGTCATAGCCTTCCTGCAGGAACTCCTGGTGCGGCTTGGCCCAGAGTGAGTCGGGCCAGGCATTGCCCCAGCGCCCGTCGTCGGAAAAGACCTCATAGTCGTACCAGCCGTCAAAGCCGGCGTCGATCAGCGTGGCGACCATCTCGCGGCACTTGTTGTGCCCCCAGCCGGGCTGGACCCGGTCACACCAGGACCGTTCCTGGATGCGGGCGTCGTTCACCTGCAGCGCGATGATGCGGTCGGCATATTGCCGCAGCTCCTGGTGCACATTGGGCTCGGGCCAATAGTGCCAGACGTCCGGGAACAGATCGACATTGTCGCGGCCCGCGCGATCGATAACGTCCATGGCAATCGTCAGATTGTGGATTACCGCGCCGCGGCGCCGGGCATAGGGTTCGAACGCGATGCGAAGACCGACCTCTCCTGCCGCGTCAGCGATCACTTTCAGGCCTTCGACAATCTCATCCACCGGTCGGCCCATCATGCTGGGATCGCCATGTCCGCCCGGTCCGACCAGTACACCGACAGGGCTGAATCGGGCCATTCGCTTGCAGCTTGCCGCAATGTTTCCCGAAAGATCCTTCCAGGTCAGCGATGCAGCCTGCGGGTTGAGCGGCACCGGCAGGATCGTCCAGTCATGTGGCACGACAATGCCGGCTTTCATGTTGTGCCGGGCCAGTGCCTCTTCGATTTCTTCTTCCTGTCCGGGTGCAATCTTCTGCTCGAAAAGGCCCACGCCTTGTGCCCCGATCGCCGCACATTGCTCAATGTCCTCGACGCATGTGTTCTTTGGGGTACTCCAGCAGCAAACTGCGAATTTGAAGTCGGCGCCCTTGTTATCATTGCTATTCATGTTGGTCATGGAATCCTCAATTGATGCGTGCTGTCGTATCGAGCGGCGGCAAGTCGCCGCCTGAGATGAACGTGCCAATGATATTGCCCTTGGTCACCGGCAGCAGCAGCTGCGAGGGGTGGTCGGCATTGTGGTGCACGGTGACACGCGACGTCGGCACGCGCGCGATGTGGCCCATCGCCATGTGCTCGATGATGTCCTGCGCCTCTTCATTGTCCGCGCTCTTGATGCGCAGGCCGATCTTCTCTCCCGGCTTCACATGCAAGCCGATCGCATTCACCTCGATGTCGAACTCGTAGATGCGACCAGGTTCGAGCGGATCGCGGCTAGTGTGCTTGTGATAGGGGCGCCAGGGGCGGGATTCCTCTCTGTCCAGCTCGCGCTGCGATCCGCGCAGCCATCCCCGCGTGATCGTCCGTTCATTGCCTTCGGCATCCTGGTGGAGCAGCGTGACGAACCAGAGCACCTCGTCGGATGTGGTCGACCCGTAGAGCTTGAGCGCGACAGGGCCGCAAAATTCGGTCGCCTCGACGAATTTGGGCGTCCAGAACTTCACCTCGCCGCGATGGAAGCTCCCATCCTCATAGCTGCTCGACCCTTCGCTCGGCCAGAATTCATGTTCGGACAGCAGGCCGCCGTCGTGCAGGTAGAAGGGCGTCCACCGCGTTTCGGGCAAGGGCCAGGAATGCGCCTTTTTCCATTCGCCCGTGCCTTGGATGAAGAGCTGTACGGGGGGTTCCTCAAGCATGCCGGTGTCATTGCCCTTCAGCCAATGATCGAACCAGCGCAGCGCCTCATAGGCATATTGGTAAAGCGGCCGGTCAAGATAGAGCGGCGGACCGATCGTCAGCCGACTCGGGCCTTTCCACTTTTCGAATGCGCGGATGTCGCCGCCCAGATGGATGCCATAGAGCCCCCAGTCGGCGCCGAAATAACCCGGAATGCTTGTGTCGGCGGAGAAGTCCACCGACCGTTCCCGGTAAAAGGGACCATCGAGTGGCTGAAGCGTCAGTTCATTGACCTGCGGACTATGCGCCTCATCCGGATTTTCCAAGGCATGGACCAGCCAGGGGTTTGCCCGAATATCGGGATCCGCCAAAGCGGTCTTCACGGCAGCATCGTATTTCTCTTCACCCCAGTCCTCACGCAGCTGATTCTTGGTGTTCAGGAAGGTATTTTGGCGGCGATGCCAATATTCGAAGAAGGTATGGGCGTATATTCCGCCGTGATAATAGAAGTCGCGATAACCATCGCTAAGGCCATACATTGAGAAGATCGCCTTGAGCGCTTCAGGCTTCAGCGCGGCGACCCGCTTGGCGAGCACGGCAAAATAGGATGCGCCGAGCATTCCGACTTTGCCATCGGCCCAAGGTTGCGCAGCAAGCCAACCGATCGCTTCATAAATGTCCTGTACCGTTTCGCGATTGGGCTCGATGTTGCTGAAATAGCCGGTGGACCCGCGCGCTCCACGGATCGTCGCGACCACCATCACATAGCCGCGGCGAACGAAGAAACTGGGATCGCCCGACTCCAGCCAGGCGCGCGGATAGGTAAACCCGACCGGCATCATCGGCGCCGTCTGCGGCTCGAGCGAATAAGGGCTCGGCGCAAACAGAACAGGAAAACGGCCACCAGCATCCGGCCGGTAAACATCAGCCTGAAGTTCAATGCCGTCCGCCACCGGGATCTTTATCCCACGCTCAACAACAACCCCATATTCACGGGGCGACAAGCTCCAATCGGTTGAAAACACCGTTCTCTCCTGAAATTCGAGGACTGCGCTCTCAAAAACGGAACAAACAAGACTGCAAGAGAGCGTCGCGGCTCAATACATGGCTCAGCTCTGATCCGGAGACAAGAAAAATATCTTCTTCGGAAGATGTTTTTTGAACATCCGGCGGCGCAGCGCTACTCGGAGGAGAAGATACTATGCTGGTAAGGTGTTGAAATTACCTGCTCTCTAGGTCCTTGAGGAGCTTGCGGCATAGATCGGCAAGGCGGTCTCTCTCCTTCGCGGTAAAAGATAGAGTCGAGGAGGAAAGCGGCGAGGCACGTACCATTTCCGTCATGGCTCTATCCGCCCATGCAATGCCCTTTTCAGTCGCAAACACGGCCATCCCGCTGCCATCACTCATCATCCGCCGTTCGATAAGTCCCAGTTTTTCGAGTCGCGAAAGTTGCTTGGCCATCGCGCCGGTTGTCACGACCTGGCTCTCCGCCAGTTCGGCGGCGCGGGGTGCATGCTCTGGCTGCTGCCGTCGCAGGATCATCAGAATCCGAAGATCGGGTCCGCTGATGCCGAAGGCTTGTCGCGAGAACCGGTCGTTCAGGCGATCGATGATGCGGCCGAGGCGGAAAATGTGGATCAGAAAGAGATATTCGGACGGGTCAAGGTCGGGCCGTTCCCGCGCCCAAGTGTCCTCGATAAATTCCGTCGGATTACCGAGCTTTCTAACGCGACGTCTGACCACTTCTATGTCCCCTGAAAGTCGTATCGGATAGCGTTTGAAACAGGTCATGCCAAGTTCGCACATGCCTGCGAGCCGGTTTAGGGGATCCGGGTCGCCTTGACATGCTGCGAAGCATCACATAATGCTTCCATGGAAGCGTGATGGGCCTGGCTGACGGTCGGCGCCAACCTGTGATGGAGTGGTCTTTATGCCCGGTCATCCAAGGCGCGGCGAGCACATTGAAAGAACATCAATCGGGGTTGGTTGAGAGGATAAGCCATGTTGTCGACAAAGGAAAACGATCTGATCTGCCGTGTCGGTCCCGGAACGGCGATGGGAACGGCCATGCGCCGCTATTGGACGCCGGCGATGCAATCGAGCGACCTGCCTGACGCTGGCGGCGATCCCCGGCGGGTGGTGTTGCTGGGCGAGGCCTTCGTCGCGTTCCGCGGCGAGGACGGCAAGGTCGGCATCCTGGACGAAGCCTGCCCGCACCGCGGGGTCAGC
>NZ_DATEMB010000054.1:0-5682 GCF_035276005.1 Rhizorhapis sp. | reverse complement strand
GTCCACCGGCATCAGCCCCTGGCCCTATCCTGCCGAAGCAGGAACGGACTGGAGCCGCCTGCCGGAACCCAGTGCGCTCGGGAATCTCGAGGCCGCCGCAGCCGCCTGCTTCGGCGCCCCGGACGCTGAAGAGGTCGTTGCCGTCCCCGGCAGCGACCTTGCGCTTCGCCTGCTGCCGCAACTGCTTGGAGGGACGGAGGCGCGCTTCCTCGCGCCCATTTATTCGGGGCACAAGGCGGCATGGCCCGACGCCCGCCCTATGGGTCCAGGGACTCTGGAGCGGGCGGAGCTTCTCATCCTCTGCAATCCCAACAACCCGGACGGGCGCATCACGTCCCGCTCCGAACTTGACCGCTTTACGGGCCAACTCATCGTCGATGAGGCCTTTGCCGACGCCATGCCGGGCCTCAGCCTTGCCTCTGACCGCCGGGGCGCCATCGTCCTGCGTTCCTTCGGTAAATTTTTTGGGCTGCCGGGACTTCGCCTCGGCTTTGTCATTGCCGACCGCCCCCTGGCAATGCGCCTCCGCGCGCTGATCGGCGATTGGCCGGTGGGAAGCGCCGCCATCGCGATCGCTACAGCCGCCTACCGCGACAGCGACTGGCAGGCCAACCAACGCCAGCGCCTCGCCGATGCCTCTCAGCGGCTCGACACATTGCTCAAGACTTGCGGCCTCACCATAGCAGGGGGCACCCCGCTCTTCCGTCTCGCCCGCTCGGAACGGGCATCTGACCTGTTCCACCATCTGGCGCAAGCGGGCATATTGACCCGGCCCTTTGCAGAAGATGCCAATGCGCTGCGCTTTGGGCTTCCGGGCGAGGAGCCGCAGTGGCAAAGGCTGGAACAGGCGCTGTCCGCATGGAGCAGTCAATGAGCGATCCCGAAGACTTTACCCGCCACAATGCCCGTATGAAGCGCCTCCAAACCGCGCGCGCGAAGATTCAGGCGCGCAAGACGGAGGAGCGCGGCCTGCTCATAGTTCACACCGGCAATGGCAAGGGCAAATCCTCCTCTGCCTTTGGCATGGCGATCCGGTCGCTCGGCTGGGGTATGAAGGTCGGCGTCGTGCAATATGTGAAGGGCAATTGGGAAACGGGGGAAAAGAATTTCTTCATCGCCAACCCGAGCCTTCTTACCTTCGAAGTGATGGGCGAAGGCTTCACCTGGGACACGCAGGATCGCGCCCGCGACATCGCCGCCGCCCGCGCCGCATGGGAGCGGTCGAAGGAACTCATCCTCGATCCTGCCTATGACTTCATCATTCTCGATGAGCTGAATATTGTCCTCAGGAACGATACGCTTCCCATCGAGGAAATCGTGGAGTTCCTGAAAGCGCGGCCATTGGAGAAGCATATCTGCATTACTGGCCGGGGTGCCAAGGCCGAACTTCTTGAGATTGCCGATCTCGTCACTGAATTCACCGAAGTGAAGCACCCCTACCATGCGGGGTTCAAGGCGCAGAAGGGGGTGGAGTTTTGATGCCTGCTTTCATGCGGCCTCATCCCTTCCCACCAAATTTCCGTCGTCCCAGCGAAGGCAGGGATCCCGCTTTTTCTTTGCCAAAGCTTGAGCAGGTTTCACTCAGGTTGATGTGTTCCCGTTCGTCCCGAGCGAAGTCGAGGGACGCTGGCGACACGTGTCTCGACTTCGCTCGACACAAACGGATCTGGGTGAATGATTCAACACGGCTGAAACCTGCTCTAGAAGAGGGGCCCCTGCCTTCGCAGGGGCGACAGGTTGATAAGGTTGCCGCTGGGGAAAGGGCAGTCGCGCGAGTAACAAAGCGACTCTTCCCCATCGCACCCCTCCTTGCCCTCCTCCTCACAGCCCCCGCCGCCGCCGCCCCGCCAAAACGGATCGTCTCCCTCAATCCCTGCATCGATGCAGTCCTGATGCGCATTGTCGAGCCGCGCCGGATCGCTGCCATCAGCCATTATTCCCACGATCCGCGCGCCACCTCCATCCCGCTCAATCAGGCTTTGCGTTTTCCCGTCACTTCGGGGACAGCGGAGGAGGTGCTGGCGATGCGCCCAGACCTGGTGCTTGCGGGGCCGCATGTGGCGCTTTCCACTATTCATGCGCTGGAACGCCAGAACATCCGCCTGCTCCGCCTCGCCGTTCCTGAAAGCGTGAAGGAGAGCAAGGCGCAGATCACAGAGCTTTCCACCGTGCTCAATGTGCCGCAAAGGGGCCGTCGCCTGAACGCTCAGATCGACGCCGCGCTCGCTCACGCCCGGCCCCAGGACAAACAATTCGTGCCCGCGCTGATCTGGCAGGGTGGGGGCATGGTGCCGGGCGCCAATACGCTGGCTGACGAGCTTCTCCGCCGCACCGGTTTCCGCAACATGAGCAGCGTTTATGGCTTGCAGCAATGGGACGTGTTACCACTGGAGCATCTGCTCGCGCGGCCGCCGCGCGTGCTCTTCTCGGCGGGTGGCGCGGCCGGAGACCGCGACCGGATGCTGTCGCACCCTGCCATCCGCCGTCTGTCCCACCGTATCGCTGTCAGGGAATATGCTCCCCGGCTGCTCCATTGCGCAGGGCCAAGCATGATCGATGCCGTAACCCGGCTGTCGGAAGTCCGCCGCTCATTAAAGGCCCGGCCATGACCCAGGTACGCCTCAACCTTTCGCTTTTCGGCCTATTGCTTGCTGCCTTTGCGGCATCGCTGCTGGCGGGCAAAGTCTGGGTGCCCGTCAGTGAATGGATGAGCCACGATCTCCCCTCCCTCATCATCCTGGAACTCCGTCTGCCCCGCACCGTTCTGGCCGCCGCCATAGGCGCGGCTTTGGGCATGTCGGGCGCGGTGATGCAGGGCTATCTCCGCAATCCGCTCGCCGATCCTGGCCTGTTCGGCGTGTCGGGCAGCGCAGCGCTTGGCGCTGTGTCCTCTCTCTATTTCGGCTATGCGGCATCCGCCCTGCTGCTTCCACTGTTCGCCCTTGGCGGCGCTGCCGCCGGTATGGCGTTGCTTGCCCTGCTGGCGGGACGATCGGGCAGCCTGATTCTCTTCACGCTTGCGGGGATGATCCTCGCCAGCATCAGCGGATCATTGACCTCGCTGCTCATCAGCCTTGCTCCGACGCCCTTTGCCGCTTCGGAGATCGTCACCTGGCTATTGGGTGCGCTCACAGACCGGAGCTGGGCCGACGTGCAACTCACCCTGCCCGCCATGATCGCCGGAATGCTCATCCTCGCCGCTACCGCCACCGCGCTCGACGCGCTTACTTTGGGCGAGGCTGCTGCGCGGTCCTTGGGCGTCGACACCGGCCGTCTGCAATGGCTGGTCGTGCTCGGTATCGGGCTTACCGTCGGTGCTTCAGTGGCAGCGGCGGGGATCATCGGCTTTGTCGGCCTCATCGTACCGCATCTCGTCCGTCCCCTCGCTGGGCACCGGCCTTCGGCTGTGCTTCTCCCTTCCGCGCTTGCCGGAGCCGCGCTGCTGACCCTTGCCGATAGTATGGTGCGCGTGATGCCCAGCACCAGCGAGCTTCGCCTTGGCATAGCCATGTCGCTCCTCGGCGCCCCTTTCTTTCTCGCCCTCCTCTTCCGCATGCGCCGGGAGCTTGCCTGATGGACATGCAATTCAGCGCCCTGTCGCTCAGCCTGCGAGGGCGGCAAATCCTGAATGATGTAACGGGCCGGCTGGAGCAGGGCCGCGTCACTGTCATCCTGGGCGCCAATGGTGCGGGGAAAAGCACCCTTCTTTCCTGCCTGGCCGGACTCCGCCGCCCCGACAGCGGCACCGTAGGAGTGGGCGAACGCGACATTCACAGCCTCGATCGCCGGGAGCGCGCCCGCACAATCGGCCTGCTACCACAACAGGGCGACATTCACTGGGACATCGATGTGGCGACGCTGGTCGGCCTTGGCCGCATGCCTCACCGGGGCCGCTGGGGGATGAGCGAAGCGGACCATCGGGCCGTCGCCAGCGCCATGGCCGCGACCGATTGCGCCCACCTCGCCCAACGCCAGGTCCTTCGCCTGTCGGGCGGCGAGCAGGGCCGGGTTCTACTGGCCCGCGTCCTGGCGGGGGAGCCGCAATGGCTGCTCGCCGACGAACCCCTCGCCAGCCTCGATCCTGCCCATCAACTCGACGTGCTCGACCGCCTGAAGCAATGCGCGAAGGGGGGCGCGGGCGTTGCCGTGGTGCTTCATGACCTCACCCACGCAGCGCGAATCGCTGACGACATATTGGTGCTGAAGGACGGCGCGATCATTGCCGCTGGCCCGCGCGATGAAGTGCTTTCCCCCGCAACCCTCGCCCAAGCCTATGGTGTCGAGGTGCATATCGCAACGGGCCCGACCGGCGATCCGATGCTCGTCCCCATCCGCCGGATCGCCTGATGCCGGATCGCGCGGAACAGCTTCTGGCGGCTCTCCTCATTGAGGCAGCCATGGGCTATCCGAACGCATTGCATCGGCGCGTGCCGCATCCCGTCGTCTGGGCCGGAGCGTTGATCAGCACGCTGGAGCGGCGGTGGAATGGGCAACACTCCTCTTTTGACGCGCAAACGTCGAAACGGGAGAGCAGATGGCTTCCCGCTTTCTCGGGAATGACAAGGGAGCAAGCGAAAAACCGCCTCGCGGGCGTCGCCACTATCGCAATCCTCGTCCTCGCGGCCACCTTTTTTGGCCTGATGCTCGAACATCTCTTCTCCGGCTGGCCAGGCGTCCTCCTGCTCATCCTTGTCGCGACGACCGGCCTCGCCCAGAAAAGCCTGCACGACCATGTCCGCGCCGTTGCCGAGCCATTGCTTGCCGGGAATATCGGGGAGGCCCGCACTGCCCTATCGAAGATCGTTGGACGCGACACCACTCCGCTCGACGAAAGCGGCATCGCCGCCGCAGCCACGGAAAGCCTCGCCGAGAGCCTTGGCGACGGTATCGTCACGCCTGCCTTCTGGTTCCTGGTCGCGGGCCTTCCCGGCATCTTTGTCTTCAAGGCTGTCAGCACCGCCGACAGCCTCATCGGCCACAAGGATGAACGCTACCGCCATTTCGGCTGGGCAGCGGCAAGGCTGGACGATGTGATGAATTTCGTTCCGGCCCGGCTATCGGGGTTGTTGCTGTGTCTTTCCTCCCCGTCGTCCCTGCGCAGGCAGGGGGCCCGCTTTTTCTTCGGCGGAGCAAAAGGAAACGGGGTCCCGGCCTGCGCTGGGACGACGGCTGATCTAACGCCTCATAGTGCCGTCCACGTCATGCTCCGCGACGCCCGCAAGCATCTTTCCCCCAATGCCGGGTGGCCCGAAGCGGCGATGGCAGGGGCGCTTGGCGTTACACTTGGCGGCGGGGCAAACTATGATGGCGAGTGGATCGGCCGCGCCACCCTGGGGGATGGTCCGCGCCCGCAGCCGCAAGACCTCGTCTGTGCGCTTGCGCTTTACCGCCGCGCCTGCCTTCTCCTCTGGCTGATTGCGGGAGGGCTGGCATGGGCGCTCTAATGTTTCAGGGCACTGGTTCCGATGTCGGCAAGTCCGTTCTTGTCGCCGGCCTCTGCCGCCTGCTCGCCAATCGGGGCATCAAGGTCCTTCCCTTCAAGCCGCAAAACATGTCGAACAATGCCGCTGTGACGGTCGACGGCGGCGAAATCGGGCGCGCACAAGCATTGCAGGCGCGCGCAGCGCGCGTCACGCCAAGCGTCCATATGAATCCTGTGCTCTTGAAGCCGCAGAGCGAGAT
>NZ_DATEMB010000053.1:0-65385 GCF_035276005.1 Rhizorhapis sp. | reverse complement strand
CAGGTTATTCATGGGTCCAGACGGCTGCAAAAAGCCATGTTGGGAGCATAGCGATGCCAGTTGATTTCTATTCCGACTATACGATGACGATCGGCGGAAAAGCCGAGAGCTCTTCATCGACATTCGAGGCCTATAATCCCGCGACCGAGGCAGCGATCGCGCGGGTCCCGGATGCCTCGCGTGAACAGCTCGACGCAGCCGTGGCCGCAGCGAAGGCGGCCTTCCCGGCTTGGAGCGCGCGCCCTGTCGAGGAGCGCCAGGCTTTGGTCGCAAAGATCGGAGAAGTGCTACAGGCGCATGCCGGCGAGCTTTCCCGCCTTCTGACCTTGGAACAAGGCAAGGCGAAAGCCGGCGCTGACTGGGAGATCGGCGGTTCAATCGCCTGGTGCGGCGGGATCGCCACCCAGTCACTGCCGACCCAGATCATTGAGCAGGACGAGCAGCGCACGGTTGAGATGCGGCATGTGCCGCTCGGCGTCGTCGGCGCGATCACGCCATGGAACTTCCCGATCCTGCTGGCGATCTGGAAGGTCGCGCCAGCGCTGGTTGCGGGCAATACAATGGTCTTGAAGCCATCCCCCTATACACCGCTCTGCACGCTCAAAATTGGTGAGCTGCTGCGCGACGTGCTGCCCGCCGGGGTGCTCAATGTGGTATCGGGCGGCGATAATCTCGGCGCCTGGATGACGGGCCACAAGGACATTGCCAAGATCAGCTTCACTGGCTCGACCGCCACGGGCAGGAAGGTAATGGAGTCGGCCGCATCGAACCTGAAGCGCATTACGCTGGAGCTGGGAGGAAACGATCCGGCGATCGTGCTGCCCGATGTCGATCCCAAGCAGATGGCCAAGGAGCTGTTCTGGGCCGCTTTCCAGAATAGCGCGCAATTCTGCTGCGCGGCCAAGCGCCTCTACATCCACGACGATATTTACGACGTGCTGCGTGATGAGATGGTCGAATATGCCAAGACGGTGAAGGTCGGCGACGGTTCGCAGCAAGGCGTCCAGCTTGGGCCGATCCAGAACAAAATGCAGTTCGAAAAGGTTAAGGACCTTCTGGCCGACGCCAAGACCAACGGCCTTAACGCCGTGCTCGGCGGCGAGGTGTCGGATGGGACAGGCTATTTCGTGCCAGTGACCATCTACGACAATCCGCCCGAGGATTCGCGCGTGGTCAAGGAGGAAGCTTTTGGGCCCGTGCTGCCGCTCCTGCGCTTTACCAACATTGACGATGTGGTTGCCCGCGCCAACGACACCGACATGGGGCTGGCCGCCTCGGTCTGGTCGGCGGACGCCGATCTCGCCAAGTCGATCGGCGAGCGCATCGAGGCGGGCGTGATCTGGATCAACGAAATCCACACCTTCTCGCCCCACGCGGCTTTCGGTGGCCACAAGCAATCGGGCATTGGCGTCGAAAATTCGCTCGATGGCCTGGCTGAATATACGAACACCCAAACCGTGGTGACGCGGCGTTCGCCCGCGGTGACGATCGCCTGATTTGGTCCAGCCGGTCCTCGGGCTGAACCAGGCGCGGAACGCCGGGGCGGGCGTTCCGCGCCCCTTGGCGTGAGCTGAGGGTAGCGCTGCACGCGCTATACCCCTATTCTGCCGGATGCTATCGGAGATCGCATGTATAATCCTCTCGAGGTATTCCGGTTCATTGCCGAAGCACAGACGCGTGGCGAGCGTACTGCGCTCGTTACCATCATTGATGTGACTGGTGCGTCCACGCGCAATCCCGGCGCACACCTCGCCGTCAGCGAAACAGGCGCTTTTGCCGGTTCCCTGTCCGGTGGCTGCATAGAAAGGGCTGTAGCCGGCGAAGCCATTGACGCGATCATGGAAGGCGTTCCGCGGACGGTCCGGTTCGGTCAGGGTTCACCCTATATCGATATAAGGCTTCCCTGCGGCGGAGGCGTGGACCTGCTGTTCACGCCGATCGGCGATGCGTCGAACGGACGGCAACTCGTCGCCCATCTTGAGGCTCGCTGCCCATTGACCCTCGGTCTCTCGCTGACTGCTCCTGGAATAGCTATTCTCGACGAGCCAGCGAACCGCGCCCTTACCGTCCAGAAGGATCTGGTACTGGTCGGCCATGTACCGCCGCTGCGGCTGGCAATCTTTGGCAATGGAGCCGCAGTCATCAAACTGGCCGAACTCGCCGGTGCGTGTGAGGCGATTGCCGAGGTCTATTCCCCCGATGAGCGGATCGTCGCGGCCAGCCTGGAGCTTGGCGCGCCGGCCAAGCTCCTTAAGACCCTCACAGGCGGACCTTATCCTGAGCTTGATCGCTGGACCGCCGTGGTGGTCCTGTTCCACGATCATGACTGGGAGCCCGCTTATATTGCGCATGCCCTTGCGAGCGAGGCATTTTACGTGGGCGCCATGGGGAGCAATAGAACCCACGCGGCGCGCTGCGACATGCTTCGCCAGATGGGTATAGCCGAAGTGGACATTGCCCGCATTGTCGCGCCGATCGGGCTTATTCCGTCGATGCGCGATCCAGAAACCCTGGCGGTGTCGATCCTCGCGCAAGTCGTGGCTGAATTCGACCGCCGCCACCTGAAGCCGGATCAGAAGCCGGGCTCTCGCAGCCGCGAAGAGGTTGCCAAAAACGGATGAAGTGCGGTCCCCTGCCCTGCCGGTCCAATTCTCCCTCAGGCGCGGTGACGCCCGAGCAGATAACCCTGAAGCAACGCGAGCAGAATTGCCACCAACGCCAAAGTGTCTGGACGCAGCATGCCTTCCCTGCCCGGCACGAGCGGCTGCATGCCGAACAGGCCCGCAAGCAAGGCGCCGAGCAGCAGGCCGCATGCGACCCACAGCCATGCGGATATGGCGGACCTGGGTTGGCCAGCGGTCACTGGCACAGGCCGCGGCGGTGCGGGAACGGCAGCGGCCGCCTCGACAGGGGCGGTTTCCGCTACTGTTGCAGCGGCCTGGCGCTCCGTGATTTCCTGCGCGAATTTCTTGAAGAAGGCCGCCGACATCGATCGCGCGGTTGCGTCGATCATGCGCCCGCCCAATTGGGCCAGGCGGCCGCCCACCTGCGCCGAGGCCTCATAGCGCAGGATTGTCTCGCCGCCGTCCTCGATCAGTTGCACAACGGCTCCGCCCCTTGCATGACCAGCAACGCCGCCCTGCCCTTCCCCTGAAATGCGATAGCCGTTGGGGGGATCAAGATCGGACAGGGTCACCCGGCCCTGAAAGCGGGCGGAGATGGGGCCGACCTTGACGACGGCAATGGCCGTCATCTCTGTGTCCGACTCCTTCACCAATTCCTGGCAGCCTGGAATGCTGGTCTTCAATATCTCAACATCATTTAGCGCCTTCCAGACGGTATCCCGGTCCGCCGGAATGCGTTGCTCCCCTGTCATGTCCATATATTGCCTCCCGCGCCTTCAGCTATCGATGCCGCCCAGGCAGAGATATTTGATTTCGAGATAGTCCTCGATGCCATATTTGGACCCTTCGCGGCCAAGGCCCGAAGCCTTGACGCCGCCAAAGGGCGCCACCTCGGTCGAGATGATCCCTTCGTTGATCCCGATGATGCCAGCCTCCAGCCCCTCGGCCACCCGGAAGATGCGCCCGACGTCCCGGCTGTAGAAATAAGCGGCCAGGCCAAATTCGCTGTCATTCGCCAGCCTGATCGCTTCCGCTTCCGTCTTGAAGCGCACAAGCGGCGCAAGCGGGCCGAAGGTTTCCTCCGACATCACGGCGGCTGATGCGGGCACGTCAGCGAGGACGGTTGGTTCGAAGAAGGAACCGCCAAGCGCATGCCGCTTGCCGCCGGTCAGGATGCGCGCGCCCTTGGCGAGGCTGTCGGCGATATGCTCCTCAACCTTGGTCACGGCGTCCATGTTGATCAGCGGGCCCTGGGTGACGCCAGTGTCCGTGCCCTTGCCGACCTTGAGCGCGTGAACCGCCTCCACCAGCTTTTGCGCGAAGCGGTCATAGATGCCGTTCTGAACAAGGAACCGGTTCGCGCAGACACATGTCTGGCCGGAGTTTCGATATTTGGACGCCATTGCACCTGCGACCGCCGCGTCAACATCGGCATCGTCGAACACGATGAAGGGGGCGTTGCCGCCAAGCTCCATGCTGGTCTTTTTTACCGTCGGCGCGCATTGGGCGAGCAGCAGCGTGCCCACCCGCGTCGAACCAGTGAAGGAGAGTTTGCGGACCTTGGGATTTTCGCAAAGCTCCTTGCCGGTCTCGGCTGACGGGCCAGTGATGACATTGCAAACCCCGGCAGGCATGCCCGCCCGCTCGGCTAGGACGCCCAGCGCCAGGGCGGAAAAGGGCGTTTCGCTCGCCGGGCGGATGACACCGGCGCAGCCCGCCGCCCATCCCGGCCCCGCCTTGCGCGTGATCATCGCACTGGGGAAGTTCCAGGGGGTGATGGCAGCAAAGACGCCGATCGGCTCCTTCTGGACGATGATGCGGCGGCCGGGCAGATGGTTGGGGATGGTGTCGCCATAGACGCGCTTGGCCTCTTCGCCGAACCATTCGATAAAGCTGGCGGCATAGGCAACCTCGCCTTTCGCTTCGGCCAAGGGCTTCCCCTGCTCAGTGGTGAGGATGAGCGCCAGATCATCCTGATTTTCCATCATGAGTTCATAAAGCCGGCGCAGGATCGCGGCGCGCTCCTTCGCGGTTTTGGCGCGCCAGGCGGCTTGCGCCTGATGGGCGGCATCGATGGCGCGGCTGACTTCCTTGCGCGACAGTGCCGGGACATGGCCGATGACCTCGCCTGTCGCAGGGTTGCTCACCGCGCTCGTGGCGCCGCTCTCTGCCGTCACCCATTGGCCGCCAATCAGGCAGCTTTGCCGGAAAAGGTTGGAATCCTTCAAGCCCGGCACGCCCTGGGCCGCCTTCATTTCATTGGTCATCCTGAAGCTCTTTCATTTTCGAAGCGGACCACCAGCCGCGCAACGCTGCCATCATGTAGCCTGTCGAAACCCGCGTTGATCTCATCAAGAGATATGATGCCGCTCAGCAGCCGGTCAACCGGCAGGCGGCCCTGCTTGTAAAGGTTCATGTATCGGGGAATGTCACGCACCGGCACGCATGTACCGATATAGCTGCCCTTCACCGTGCGTTCCTCGGCCACCAGGCTGACGATATTGACGCCCAGAGTAGCCTCTGGCGGCGGCAGGCCAGCCGTCACCGTAGTGCCGCCGCGACGGGCCATGGCATAGGCATTTTCGAGCGCTTTCGCCACGCCGGCGAATTCGAAGGCGAAGTCGGCTCCTCCATTGGTCAGCCTGCGGACCTGTTCCACAGCGTCGGCATCGGCCGCATTGACCACAGCGGTCGCGCCGAGTTCCCTCGCCAGCCGCAGCTTGTCCTCCGACAGGTCCACCGCGATCACCTGCGCCGCGCCGGATGCAAGTGCACCCAGCAGCGCGGAGAGACCCACGCCGCCAAGGCCGATCACCACCACGCTCTGGCCCATCTGGACGCCCGCGGTGTTCACGACCGCGCCCACGCCGGTCAGCACGGCGCAACCGAACAGCGCTGCCTTTTCAAAGGGAATATCCTTGTCGATCTTCACCAGCGACCGGCGCGAGACGACGGCATGATCGGCAAAGGCCGAACAGCCCAGATGGTGGTGAACCGGACCACCGGCCGTCTCATGCAGCCGGATTTCGCCCGATAGCAGCGTGCCCTTGCCATTTGCCACAGCGCCGGGCTCGCACAAGGCTGGCCGTCCTTCGGAACAGGGCAGGCAATGGCCGCAGCTTGGCATGAAAACCATGACGACATGGTCGCCGGGCTTCAGATCGTCCACCCCTGGTCCGGTCGTGACCACCACTCCGGCCGCTTCATGCCCGATGGCCATTGGTGTCGGCCGTGGGCGGCTGCCATTGATGACGGACAGGTCGGAATGACAAAGGCCAGCCGCTGCGATCCTGACCAGGACCTCGTCCGTCCCCGGCTGATCAAGTTCCAGCTCCTCGATCGCAAGCGGCTGCGAGTCGGCATAAGGATGGCTGGCGCCCATGTTCCTCAAAATGGCGGCCCTGATCTTCATTTCGGTCAACCCTCCTCCTTCTTGCGGCTTGGCTATCGACGGGTCTGCACGCCGTTTTCAGCTTGCGGGTGCTTGACGACCGGTAACACAGTCCAGTAATGCAAGTCACTAGGCTTGAACAGCCGCGATCGCTTTTCTCAGGGGAAACCTGTCCGATGACAAAAGATACCGCCGCCGGTGAACCGCGTTCCGCAAGAGGAAAGCGCGGCGATTATGCGGTGTTTCGGGCAATCCCCACGCGGTGGATGGACAATGACGCTTACGGCCACGTCAACAACGTGATCTATTACAGTTTTTTCGATACCGCCGTGAATGCGACGCTGATCGAACAGGGGCTGCTCGACCCTGCCACCAGCCCGGTCATTGGTCTGGTGGTGGAAACGGGATGCCGTTATTCTGCGCCGATCAGCTTCCCCGAAAGCATCGAGGCAGGGCTGCGCGTAGCCAGGCTCGGCAGTTCCAGCGTGCGATACGAAATCGGCTTGTTCAAACAGGATGAGGAGTTGGCCGTGGCCGAGGGGCATTTCGTGCACGTCTATGTGGACAGCGCAGAGCGCCGTCCCACCCCGCTGCCTCAGCCCATGCGGGCCTTCCTTGCGACGCTGGTGAAGGAAAGGGCGGAATGACCATCGACGGCATCCGTGTTGAGCGCGAAGGCGATATCGTCACGGTCACATTCGACCGTCCCGAACGGCGCAACGCCATTGACTATGTCCAGTGGCAGGGGATTGCCACGCTTTTTAACGAACTGGCGGACGATCACAGCGTTCGCGGCGTGATCCTGACGGGCGCGGGCGGCTGTTTCTCGGCTGGCGCAGATATTTCCGATTTCGAGACCACGCGCGCCACGCCTGAGCAAGGCATTGCCTATGAGGTGGCGGTCGATGCGGCCTGTGATGCGATTACGGCGCTGGGGCGGCCCGTGATCGCCGCCATTGACGGCTATTGCTATGGCGGCGCGTGCAATATCGCCATGGCTTGCGACTTCCGCTTCCTGTCGCCTACTGCCCGGATGGCGATTCCGGCGGGGAATCTGTCGATCGTCTATGGCGTGCGCGGGACCATGCGGTTGCTGGCACTGGTGGGGCTGACCGAAGCCAAGCGAATCTTTTATTCGGCACGCCCCTTCGATGCCAGCCATGCGCTCCGCACTGGTTTTGCCGACGCAGTTGAGGCCGATCCCGTGGCCGCTGCGCGCGCCTGGCTTGAAGATGTGAAGGATGTGGCGCCGCTTTCGATCCAGGGGGCCAAGGCAATCCTCAACATGGCTTCCATGCCCGACACATCCTTCAATGGCCATGCCGCGGATGAAGCGATCTTCCGGGCGCTCACCAGCGACGATTATAAGGAAGGGCGTGCCGCCTTTGCGGAGAAGCGCCGTCCGCGCTTCACGGGCGACTGACATGAAACCGGCGCCTTTCGACTATGTGTCGGCAGAAACAGTCGCCCATGCGGTGGAAGCGCTGGCAGCTGCCTCCGGCGACGGCAAGGTGATTGCGGGCGGTCAGAGCCTGATGCCGATGATTAACTTCCGCATGGTGCGCCCGTCCGTGCTAGTCGACATCAACCGCATTGCCGGACTCGACCGGATCGAGGACCGGGGTGATCGCTTTCACATCGGCGCGCTTGTCCGCCACAGGATGACCGCAAGCGATCCGGCCATCGCCCGGCATGTCCCGGTGCTGCATGAAGCCATGAAGAATGTCGCGCATCTCACCGTGCGCAATCGCGGCACCTATTGCGGCAGCGTCTGTCATGCCGATCCGGCGGCCGAACTGCCGATGATGACGCTGCTGCTGAATGGAACCGTCCATATCGCGTCACCCTCTGGCGAGCGCACCCTGCCCGCCCGCGAATTCCTGCTGTCCTCCCTCACGACAGCGTTGCAGCCGGACGAACTGGTGACCGGAATCGCGATCGACAAATTGCCCGCCGATACGGGATGGGGTTTTGAGGAATTTGCGCGCCGCCACGGCGATTATGCGCTGGCCGCCGTGGTCGCCACGGTCGAGCGCAGGCAGGGACGTGCAAAGAATGTGCGGGTGGCGGTCATGGGCGTTGGCGATACCGCCATGCGGCTTCCCGCCGTTGAAGCAGCACTGGAAGGCAGCGAAATGGATACGCCCGTAATAGCCGAAGCGGTGGCGCGGCTGCGCGAAGACATAGAGCCTAATTCCGATCTCAATGGCTCGGCCGCCTATCGCCGCCATCTGGCAGGAGTGTTGGCGGGGCGCGTGTTGAAGGCGGCCTGGGAGCGTGCAGAGGAGGAACCGGCCGCATGAACGCAAAGGTCGACGTCAACCTGGTCGTCAACGGCGTTTCCCATAGCCGAAGCGTCGAGCCGCGCATGCTGCTCAGCGATTTCCTGCGCCACGAACTGGGGCTGACAGGCACCCATGTCGGCTGCGAACATGGCGTGTGCGGCGCCTGCACCGTGCTGCTGGACGGCCGGAGCGCCCGCTCCTGCCTCACACTTGCGGTTCAGGCGGATGGACTGCAGATCGAGACGATCGAGGGCCAGGGCAGCCGCGAACAGCTCGGCCGGATCCAGACTGCCTTTCGCGATCATCACGGCCTTCAGTGCGGTTTTTGCACGCCCGGCTTCGTCATGACCATCGCCGACATGCTGCAACATCATCCGCTGGAGAATGACGAGCAGATACGCGAGGCCCTGTCCGGCAACATCTGCCGCTGCACCGGCTATCAGCACATCGTCAACGCCGTACGAGAACTGGCGAAAGAAAGAGGACCGCTGCCATGAAGATGCACTTCCTTTCAGGCGGACGCCTGCGCATGCGCCGTTCGGTCTATTATCCTTCCGCCGCGCGCGAGGAGACATTCGAGCTGCCCGTACTGTGCACCCTGCTCAAGCACGATCAGGGCAATGTACTGTTCGACACCGGATGCAGCCCGGAAGCCGCCATCGATGCGGAGGCGCGCTGGGGCGGTATCGCGCGGGCCATGGTTCCGATCTACAGGCCAGAGGACACGGTGGTAAACCAGCTCGGCAAGACGGGGCTTTCGGCCGACGATATCGACGTCGTCATCTGCTCGCATTTCCACCCCGACCATTGCGGCTGCAACGAGCATTTCAAGCGCGCTACCATCATCTGCCACGCAGATGAACTGGCGGCCGCGCAAAGCGAGGGGGGCGTGGCGCAGGGCTATTTGCCGCAGGAATGGGACCATGCCCAGCGCGGCTTTGATACATTTGAGGGGCAGCGCGACCTGTTCGGCGACGGCCGCATCGTGCTGCTGCCGGTGCCGGGCCATACGCCCGGCATGACGGCGGCGCTGGTCGCGCTCGACGAAAGCGGCGAATTCCTGCTGGCGTCTGACGCAGTCGCCGTCGAGGCCAATCTGGTCGAAGCCTATGCCCCGAAAAACAGCTGGGACATGGACAAGGCCAATGCCGCCATCGCCGAACTCAAGGCGATCAGCGAGCGCGGCGCAAAGCTGATCTACGGCCATGACGAAGCGCAGTGGCAAGGATTGCGCAAGGGAGCCGAGCACTACGCATGAACAAGGCGGACCTTTCCGTCGAACGGCGGCCGGGCCTGGTCGGCAAGCGCGTCAAGCGCACCGAAGACCCGCGCCTGCTATCGGGATCGGGGCAATATGTCGATGATATCAAGCTGCCCGACATGGCCCATGTGGCGATATTGCGCAGCGATCAGCCGCATGCGCTGATCCGCGACATCCGCCTGGGCGCCGCGATCGACGTTCCGGGCCTTATCGGCATATTCGAGGCAGCCGACCTGGAAGGAGAGGTAAAGCCAGCCATCCCCAGCTCGCGGATGAAGGGCTATTACGCAACTCCCTATTGGCCGCTCGCCCGGAACAAGGTCCGCTATGTCGGCGAGCCGGTACTCGCGGTCGTCGCCGAAAGCCGCTACGCCGCCGAGGATGCGCTTGGCCTTATCGAGATCGATTATGAGCCGCTGCCTTTCGCCATTCGTCAGGTCGATGCCGTCAAGGACGATGCGCCGCTGATCCACGAGGATGCGGGCACCAATGTCATCATCTCACGCGAATTCGGACGCGGCGAGGTCGACGCGGTGTTCGAAACCGCCCCGGTCACGGTCGGCGCCCAGTTCCGCATGACGCGCAAGACGCCGACGTCAATGGAAAGCCGCTGTTACCTCGCCGACTATGACCGGCGGCGCATGGCGCTCACGCTCTGGACCTCCAGCAATATTCCGGGAATCGTGCGCGACTCGCTTGCCGAAAGCCTGTCGTTGCCGGGCAGCCGGATGCGGGTGATCGCCCCCGATGTGGGCGGCAGCTTCGGCGGCAAGGGTTCGCTTTATCATGAGGAAATGCTGGTCTGCTTGCTCGCTCGCAAGCTCGAGCGGCCGGTGAAGTTCACCGGCGACCGGCTGGAGGAACTCACTGCGTCAAGCCAGGCATTTGATGAGCTGATCGACGCGGAGCTGGCGGTCGATGAGGAAGGCCGCTTCCTTGGCCTTCGCGCCGAGGTAATCGGCGATATCGGAGCTTATTCCATCTATCCCTGGACTGCAGGGTTGGAACCTGTGCAGGTGGTGAGTTTTCTCCCTGGCCCTTACCGGATCGAACATTATCGCGGCCGCGTAAGGGGCGTGCTGACGCCCAAGCCGCCGACCGGCCCCTATCGCGGCGTCGGCCGGCCCTCATCGACATTCGCCATGGAGCGGCTGGTCGACATGGCGGCGCGCAAGCTTGGCATGGACGCAGCGGAAATCCGCCGCCGCAACCTCATCGCCGGGGATGAATTTCCCTATCGTACCGGATCGGGCATCATCTGGGACAAGTCGGCCTTCATGGAATGTCTGCAGGCGGCCTGCGGCCATGCCGACTATCCGAACTTGCTCGAACGGCAGCGGAAGGCCCGCGCCGAAGGGCGCTGGGTCGGCATCGGCCTTTCCTGCTATGCCGAGCTGACCGGGATCGGTTCGCGCATCGCCGTCGCGCCCGGCATGCCCATCAATACCGGCACGGAAACCTCGACCATCACCATCGACTCGACGGGCTCGGTCATTGCCGACTTTGGTATTGCCTCCCATGGCCAGGGCCTTGAAACCACACTGGCGCAAGTCATCTCCGATGAACTGGGTTGCGGCCTTGAGGATATAGAAATCCGGCAGGGCGACAGTTCGCTGGTGCCGATGAGCACGGGCACCTATGCCAGCCGGTCGGCGGTGCTTGCCGGCGGGGTGGCGACCAAGACCGCGCGCGTCGTGAAGAAGAAGGTGCTGCGCGCCGCATCGCTGCTGATGGAGGTGCCCGAGGAGGACCTTGAGGCTTCCAATGGGATCATTCGCGCCCGTTCGTCCAACGCGTCGATGACGTTCAAGGAACTGGCGAATGCGGTCTATATGCAGATGGGCCGCATTCCGCACGACAAACGCGAGGATCTGACGGGATCGGAGTCCTATGACCCCTATCTCGGCACGGCCTGCTCCTCTTGCCATCTTGCGGTTGTCGAGGTCGATCCCGAGACATTTGGCGTGCGCGTAACCGATTATGTGGTCGCGGAGGATTGTGGGCGGATCATCAATCCGATGATCGTCGATGGCCAAGTTCAGGGTGCGGTCGCTCAAGGCATTGGCGCTGCCCTGCTCGAGGAAATTCAATATGACGACGACGGACAATTGGTGACGGCGAGCCTTGCCGACTATCTGCTCCCGCTCGCCACGGACGTTCCCGATATAGGCATCGTTCATATCGAAGCAGACCTGCCAAACAATGTCGGCGGCTTCAGGGGCATGGGCGAAGGCGGAACAATCGGAGCTCCCGCTGCCATCGCCAACGCCATATCCGACGCGCTTTCGCCGCTCGGTATCGAAATCCAGACCCTGCCTGCCACTCCGGACCGGATTTTCCGCCTGATCGAGGGTAGCCGGGAAACATCGAAGGACAGAAGGGAAGACTGAATGACGGGATCACTTGCAGGAAAGGCCGCTCTGGTCACCGGGGCAGCGCGTGACGTGGGACGCGAGATCGCGCTCTCACTGGCAGCGGAGGGCGCCGCCGTTGCGGTCAATTATCAGTCGAGCGGCGAAGCTGCCGAGGCGGTGGTAAGGGATATTATCGCGGCAGGCGGCAAGGCCAAGGCGTGGAAGGCCGATGTGGGCAGTTCTTCCGACACAAAGGCCATGGTGGACGAGATTGTCGCCGAGTTCGGCGGTATCGACATCGTGGTCAATAATGCGGGCGTCGCCCAGCGCGCCCGCTTCCTTGAGACGACGGACGAACAGTGGCAGCGCCATATCGACATTGGCCTGCTTGCCACCGTTCATACGTCGCGCGCCGCGCTGCCCTATATGGTGGATGCGGGAAAGGGCGGCCGCATCATTTCGCTGGGTGGCGACAGTTCGCGCGTGGGCGAGGCCAATCTGTCCATGGCGGCCGCAGCACGCGCTGGTGCGATCGCCCTCATCAAGTCGCTTGCCAAGGAATTTGGCCGCTATGACATCACTTGCAACGCCATCACCTTAGGCATGATCCAGTCGGCGCATTCCGACCCGAAATGGCTGGAGGAGATGATGCCGAAGATGGTCAAGAATTACCCGCTGAAACGGATCGGACAGCCGGGCGATGTCGCTCCGATGGTCGCGTTTCTGGCGTCCGAGGGCGGGAGCTGGATCACCGGCCAGACCATCAGCATCAATGGCGGCTTTGCGATGGTTTGATCGACCCGCGGGCAAGAACAGCACAATCCAACGCTGCGGCCCGCGCGATAAGGCAGAATAGGAGAGGATATGCTTCGAACCGAACTCATCGCCCCACTGGCGATCCTGCTGGAGCGTCATGCGGCTCGCAACGGAGCGAAGATTGCATTCTGCGACGCGAGCAGCAGCGTGACCTATGCGGACCTTGCCCGGCGGACGGCGAATATCGCCAGCCATCTCGCCGACCTTGGCGTTGGACCAGGGGACCGCGTGGCAGTCTACCTGCCCAATTCGGTCGCCTGGGTGGAGGCTGTGCTGGGTATCGTCCGCGCCGGGGGCATCGCTGTTCCGATCAGCATAGACGCCAGCCAAAGCGAAGTGGCCTACCGCTTGTCGGACGCAGCCTGCCGTCTGGTGTTCACGCTGGCGGCCAAGGCGGACAGCGTCAATGGCCTGCGTGCCGAAGCGTTCAGCCTGGAGAAAATCATTCCGGTGGACCTGTCCACAGAGGGCCTCAGCTTTACTGAAATGGCGGAAACGGCGGGTTCGGCTCCCGCTCGGGACGGCCCGGACATCGATTGTGCGGCCTTCCTCGTCTATACTTCAGGCACTACGGGCAAGGCAAAAGGCGTGCTGCTGTCTTGCCGGGGCATGTTATGGGTGACGGCCGCCTGCTGGGCGCCCCTTCTTGGCCTTAGCGAGGACGACACCATTCTCTCGCCGCTGCCGCTATTCCATTCCTATGCCCTCAACCTTGCCGTGGTCTCGGTCGTGGCGACCGGCGCGTCCATTTATCTGATGGAACGCTATTCGACCAGCGAGACGCTGCGGCTGCTGCAAAGCGGGGAATTCAAGGTTCTTCCTGCCGTTCCCACCATCTTCCACTATCTCATGGAGGGTGCGAGGGAGCAGGGAAGCGTGGACCTTTCGCATCTGCGCGTCTGCGTGTCGGCGGGAGCGATCCTGCCGGCGACCCTCAATGAGGAGTTCGAAAAGCTCTTCGGCGTGCCGCTGCTCGATGGCTATGGCATCACCGAAACTTCGACCATGGTCACGATGAACGCGGCCCAGTCCGGGCGCGTGCCGGGGTCCTGCGGCCTGCCGCTCGCGGGTCTTGCGGTGCGGATCGTCGATCCGGCCACGCTGCGGGATTGTGATCCCGGTGAGGAGGGGGAACTGATCGTTCGGGGACCGAACGTCATGCTCGGCTATCTCAACAAGCCCGAAGAAACCGCCAAGGCCCTGCGCAATGGCTGGTATCATACCGGCGACCTTGCAAAGGCGGACCGCAACGGCTTCATAACAATCACGGGCAGGATCAAGGAGCTGATTATTCGCGGCGGGCAGAATATCGCGCCCGCGGAGATCGAGGAAGTCGTGCTGAAGCTCGCATGCGTGATGGACTGTGCGGTTGCAGGCTTGCCGGACGAGGGCCTGGGCGAAGTCCCCGGTCTGTTCGTGATCCCCCGCGACGCTTCCTTCAGCGAAGCCGTGGTGATCGAACATTGCCGCCAGCACCTCTCATCCTACAAGGTTCCTGCGGTCGTTCAGGTCGTTGACCAGATTCCCCGGACAGGCTCTGGCAAGATCATCCGCTTTCAATTGCGGGAGCTTGTCACGAAGCAGACCTGAAGGGCGCGGACGCTCGGCCCCGGATGCTTCACAGCGGAGCGGCTGATTTCACCCTGCTTGCGGGTTGCGCGGTCAGCAATGACACGATCCATGCAATGGCGAAGGTCGCTGGAACCATCACAAGCGCCGGATAATCGGTAGGGATGAGGGGCTCGGCATGTCCGAGCGCGTTCACCCATGCCGCGGGGCCGGCGATGATCCCGAGCAGGCTCGACACGAGCCCGAACAGGCCTGCCGATACCGCACCTGCAACCGTAAGGCCACGCCAGTAAATGGCCAGGATGAGCAGAGGAAATGTGGTGCTGGCCGCCACGGTTTGTGACATCACAATCAGAAAAGTGATGTTCTCGGCCTGAAACAGGATGGCCAGCGCGGTCGCAACCGCCGAGGTAATCAGGGCCGCCAGCCGGAAGAGGATCATCTCTGTCCTTTCCGGCAACGGCTTTCCGGTCAGAACGCCAAGGACCAGATCGTGTGAGGTCGCCGAGGAGATGGAGATCGTCAGACCCGCTACCACGGCAAGGATGGTCGACAGGGCAACCGCACTCATGAGGCCGAATAGCAGCTCGCCTCCCAGAAGGCGGGCAAGATGAATGGTGATCATGTTGCTGCCGCCGGCGATGGCTCCCGACGCATCGCGCAGCGTCTCCTCAGCGCCTACAAACGCAATGCCGGCGGGCCCGATGACCAGCAGCACGACCGCCATGGCCGTCCCAATGACCGTAGTGCCGATCACGAGCGATCGTCTCGCCGCTGCCTCATCGGGAACGGTGAAGAAGCGGATGAGAACATGGGGCATCCCCATCATCCCGACGGCAAGCGTAAGGACCAGGCTGGCCGCCCCGAACACGCCAAGGTGCAGGCCGCCAAAATGGAACATGTCCCGGCTGCGCGCGCTCATTTCAGCAAGATCGAACAGCCGGGCGTAACCGCCTGCCTGGACGATGCATAATATGGCGAGGGCCGCGATCATGCCGACCAGCAGCACCGCCTTTACGATCTGTACCCAGGTCGCTGCCAGCATGCCGCCAAAGGCGACGTAGATCGTCATCAGCGCCGCGATGATCATGACCGCCAGATTGAACGGGATGCCGAACACGATGGCTATGAGCCCCCCTGCCCCAACCAGTTGGGCGACGAGATAGATGAGAGAAATGACGACAGCGCATAGGCCGATGACGACCCTGATCTGGGCGGATTGAAGCCGATGCGCAATCACATCGCCAAGCGTATAGCGGCCAAGCCTGCGCAGCGGGCTCACAATGAACGCCAGCATAAGAAGCAGCCCGATCATCGGCCCTATCATGTAGGGCGCGGCGTCCATGCCAAATCCAAAGAACAGGCCGACAATGCCCAGGATGGTGCCGGCGGACAGGAAATCCCCTGCGATCGCAAGGCCATTTTGCGGCGCCGTTATCTTGCCTTCCGCGGCATAGAAGGAAGCGCGCCCGCTGTTGCGCCGTGCGGCCCAGAAAGTGATTGCGATGGTGACGGCTATCGTCGCAAGGAAATAGTAAATCTGGTTCATCGCGGTTCATTCCCGTCCACGGGTATCCAGGATGCAAGCGTCAGCGCCGCAAACCAGGCCATGACAAACCAGATTACAACCGGAACGCCCGCGAGGTCGTCGGTGAACCAGGCAGGTGTGAGTTCAGGGTAGCCTGGCAAGACGATCGAGGGCAGCGCGAGCGCGGTGATGAGCAAAACTCTCGTTTGGATGCGCAAGGATCAGTCCCCCTTCCACCGGGCTATGGCCTCCGCCACGGACGTTTCTCTCCAATCCCCGATGGCCGAAGGGGTAAGGGACATGCGCGGCGCCGGTGAGGGATGCAGGATGCCGTCCCGCTCAATATAGGCTCCGCGCAAAGTATTATGCGGATGAAGGCTTGCTTCAGCCATGGAAAGCACAGGGGTCACGCAGGCGTCGGTTCCGGCAAAATGCGCCGCCCACTCGTCGCGCGTGCGGCTTGCGAATGCTGCCTTGAAATCCGCCTCCATGGCAGGCCAGCCGTCCCGGTCATTCTGCAGATAGCCGCGGTCTTCCAGACCCAGGCCCTGGATCATCTGCGCAAAGAATTGGGGCTCGAGGCACCCGACCGCCACGTCCCTGCCGTCGGCGCAACGGTAGCAGCGGTAAAAGGGCGCGGCTCCATCGAGCAGGTTTGAAGCGGGTGCGTCCTGCCACAGGCCCTTTGCCGTCCAGGCGTGGAAAAGGCTCATGAGCGACGTTACGCCGTCGGTGATGCAGGCGTCCACCACCTGCCCTTTCCCCGTCCGCTGCGCCGAAAGAATCGCGGCCAGCAGACCGGCGATCAGGAACATTGTGCCGCCGCCATAGTCGCCGACAAGATTGAGCGGCACTAGCGGTGGCGAATCGGGCGAGCCCATGGCATGAAGCGCGCCCGTCAAGGAGATATAGTTGATGTCGTGACCCGCACGCATCGACAGCGGACCGGTCTGACCCCAGCCCGTCATCCGGCCAAAGACCAGACGCGGATTACGGGACAGACAGACCTCCGGCCCAACGCCGAGCCGCTCCATCACGCCCGGACGGAAGCCCTCAATGAGGGCGTCGGCATGCTCGACAAGATCGAGCAGGGATTCACGATCCCCCTGATCCTTGAGATTGAGATAGGCGACATCCCTGCTTCTGTGGAGGACGTCGCCTCCGACGTCGTCCCAGGCACCCGCAACCCCGCCTGCTGGGGGGCGAGCGACGCGGATCACATCCGCGCCCATGTCCGCCAGCAGCATGGCCGCAAGCGGAACCGGCCCGATTGCATCGATCTCAACGATCTTGAGACTGAGAAGGGGACCCGTGCAAGCAGTCATTGATGCACCTCCCCGATGCAGGCACGGCTGGCTCCAGCGCTCCAGCCAAATCGCTCCCAAAGGCCTGCCCTGTTGGTCATGCAAATCCTCACATACAGTCGGGCTGAGCAGGATGATGGAGAGTGACTGGGGGAGAACCTGCTGTTCGATAGGTTTTTCAACCTGAACGTTGCGGAAACCCCCTAGCCAAAAAGGCCGTATTGGCGCGCGCGAAGGACTGCCTGTGACCGGCGCCGGACACCCAGCTTGTCAAAGATTTGTTGCAGATACCATTTGACGGTGCCCTCCGTCAGCCCCAGCCTCTCGCCGATCTCGCGGTTGCGCAGACCACCGCCGACCATTGTCAATATCTCGATCTCACGATCCATCAGCCGCGAGATCGGGCAGGAGTCATCTTCATCGGCTTCGTCAACCTGCACGGCGGTTTCGCCGTTCAGCGCCGAAACGATGCGCGATGCAAAGACCTCCGCAGGGGTTTCCAACATGGGACCGGTGCCGTAGCTTTCGGCCAGCAGGGAGCAGATCACTTCGCCCTCGTCGAGGAAGATGCGGTTCCAGCCTGCGGTTTCGGCAATTTCGAGAGCTTCGCGGATCGCCCTTCGCGCCCGCGACCGATCGCCCTCCAGCACCGCTATTTCAGCCAGAAGCAACTGAAAAGTCACGATGGACCGTTTGGCCGAATTGCGCTTGACGAATTCGAGCCAGCGACTGGCGACTTTTTTCGCACGATCAAGGCGGTGACGCAGGATTTCGATGCGCAGCCAAGCGATCGCAATATGCTCATTCCTGCGCGTTGGCGTCAAAGTAGGCACCGGGAGTTCGTCGATGCAGATGTCTCCTGCCCGCAGCGCATCCTCGGCCGCGGCAATCTGCCCCGACCGGATGAGAATCCGCACTTGCTCGCACACGACAAGGGTGCGCAGCCTGTCCAATCCGCATTCGATGGCAATGAGATGGGCTTCCTCAAGGCCATCGAGCGCCTTGCTGACCTCGCCGCAGGCAAAGGTCAGGCGCGCACGCGTAATGAAGCCCGCCGCAACCTCGTCGACCATGCCCCATTGACGGACGACGGGCAGATATTGCTCGATCAGCTCCGCTGACCGGTCGAGTTCCCCCGTGTCGTAGAGGTTTTCGGCCAGCATCATTGCCGGAACAGCGGCGACGCTTGAACCGACCCCGCAGCGCGTTTCCGCCAGATCCAACGCTTCGTCGAGGAATCTTCGGGCCATGGCGGCCTTGCCGAGCGCCATGAGTGTTGGCGCCACGGTGGCCTTGAGCGCGATGGAGGCAAATTCCGAGCCCGGCCGTTCCAATGCGCGCCGCGTCTCTGCTTCCAGCTTCAAGATGTCCTGGAAGTGGAAGAGTTCCCGCCTTGCCGTCATAAGCTGACCGACAAGGGTGCAACTCAGATAGGGTTCCTCATCGCCCAGCTCCAGGAGCAGCTTTTCCGCCTCTGTTTCCACAAAGCGCAGATTGTCACGCGCTGCTTCAAGCAGAATCCGGCGATGCAGCAGGAGATAATTGAGCATCCGGTCGTCCGGACGCTCCTTGGCGATTTCCTCCGCAGCGGCGAAATAACGCTCGGCTGTTGCAAGCGAAAGCCGCCTGGTCTTGCGCCAGGCAAGAGCAAGCAGAAGTATCGGCCTCTTGCCGATGACAGCCCAGGGCAGCCCCGATGCCTGCTCTTCAATATGATAAAGATAACCCTGGTAGATCAGATCGTTCGCCAGATCATTGAGCTGGTCCGCCAGGAACTCCTCGTCGCCGCTCAGCCGGGCATGCTCGACGGCCGCCATGGCCTCTCCTGCCCCAGCGTAATAGCGGCTTGCGCGGCGATGACATTCGGCGGCCCGCGCGGGCGAGCGGTCGACCATCGCATCGTAGACCATCTTGCGGAAAAGTATATGATAGGAGTAGCCGTTCCTCTCGGTTTCGACCTTGCTCAAGAACAGCCCGAGGCGATGGACTTCTTCAAGGATCTCCCGCGCATTGTCGTCACCGAGAATCGCTGCGCAGGCGGACGGCGTGAGAATATCGAGAACGGACGTATCGATGAGGAACTGCTGGATATGAGGCTCCTGCCGCGTGAGAATTTCCTCCTGAAAATAGCTGGTCAGTTCCGCATAAAAAATTTCCGAAAGATTGCGTTGGCCGCCGAAACCATGCGCTGACCGCTTGCGAAGATACTCGCCGGCCATCACCAGGCCAGATGCCCAGCCATCCATTTCGCGAACAATCTGCTTCAGGAGGTTGCGGTCTATCGGTCTCTCAACGATGGAAGAAACGAGTTCGGCCGCCTCGGAGGGACTGAACTGCAGTTCGTTCAATCCAATTTCCACCAGGAAGCCAAGCGCCCGCATCCGGGCAATCGGAATGCCCACGGACCCGCGCGAAACGATGATCGTGGTCACTGCGTCGCGGGCAGCCGCTATATATTGGCCGATGAATTCCAGAACGTCGGCGGGCAATAGCTGCGCGTCTTCAATGACGATGACGGGGCGGCGATCATTATGCGTGGCCAGGTTCTTCAGCAAGGCATCGCCGTTCGGGTCGAGCCCTTCCCATGGCAGGCCGGCGGCAATGCCAGCCTCCGTCAACGCCAGCCGGAATGAAGCGAGATCCCGCACGCCTGCCCGAGTGGCGATCCAGAGGCCCGGCCGCCCTTCGGCGGTCATGCTGTCGAACCAGCAAAGCGCGGCTGTTGTCTTGCCGCTGCCCGCCGGACCGTCGATTATCGTCAGACGGGAAGCCGCGACCTCCTTGGTCAGCTGGTCGATGGCGGCGCGCCGGACAATGGCCGGCGTGCGACGCGGAGCCGTGATGACTGTTGGAACCAGACCCAACGTTCCTCTCCATTTTTTGCTTGAGGCACTTTCTTCGCGTGCATCATAGTTATGCAGATTCTGCACCTTCAATAATTCTTCCTTTCTAACGGTAGGTCGATAGGCTCGTCAATCTCCAGCCAAATTCTCCTTCCAGCGAAAAAACCGTGTGGTTCCGCCCACGCAAGCATTTTCCTTTTGGAACAATGGCGAATTTTATCCGATCTGACCCTATCACTGGATAGGTCCGGTTGCGGCGCACCTGCAGCAACCATCAGCAAGGCATGGCAACGGTCAGGAAGGTGCTGCGTGCCACTATTCTTATGGAGATGATGTGAGCGATTTATTCAGCCTGGGCGGCAAGTCGGCGCTGGTTACCGGAGGTGCGCAGGGACTGGGGCGTATGATCGCCGAAGGGCTGCTTCGCGCGGGTGCAACGGTGGCGATTACTTCGCGCAAGACGGAAATCTGTGAACAGGCCGCCGCCGAGATGGGATCTATCGGCCGCTGCATTCCCCTTCCGGCGGATTTGTCGACAGCGGAAGCAACGGTTGAACTTGCGCAACGCTATCGGGAGGTGGCGGGCCAGTGTAACATCCTCGTCAACAACGCAGGAAGAACCTGGGGCGGCCCGGTCGAGTCCTTTCCCGACAAGGCGTGGCCCGGCGTAATGGCCGTCAACGTCCAGACCCCGTTCACGCTGGTGCGCGAGCTGCTCCCCGAATTGGCGGCCGCCGGTACGGAACTGGATCCTGCGCGCGTCATCAATATCGGATCGGTTGCAGGCATCAAGCCGGAGAAGCTTCAGGCATATAGCTACGCCGCCTCCAAGGCCGCGCTCCACATGCTGACCCGCGATCTGGCAGGCGATCTGGCGGCTCGGAACATCACGGTAAATGCGGTCATTCCGGGCTATTTCCCCACGAAAATGACGGCCCATATGCGTGATGATGATGAAGTGGATTCTGCGCTTCTCGCCCATATTCCGCTGAAGCGCCTGGGGCGGCCCGACGACATTGCCGGACTTGTCATATTCCTCTGCTCGCGCGCGGGCAGTTACATCACCGGGGCGCAAATACCGGTCGATGGCGGAGTTGTCGGCTGCGGCTGACAGGCAGGGGCCAGAACTGCATTCGTCCCGCCCGGGCTTTGCCGCATAGCGGGATCATTAACTAATGAAGGGAAATTCAGGTGGATCCTCTCAGTCATCTTATGCAAAGATACTGCTTCGGCTATACGGCGACATATGACTTCACTGTGGCCGACCAGATCATGGCGGACGATTATACGTTCTACATGGGCGAGCATGTTTTCACCGGACGTGAGGAAGCGTACAAGCCTGCTGCCGACCGGCAGTTCAAGGCTTATCCCGGACTAGGGTTTACCGTTCACGACTTCTTTTCGAACGGTGACCGGTGCGCAATGTATTTCAGCGAATTCGGGCATTCGACCCAATATGATGCCGACACTGTATGGCATGGCGTCAGCCTTTACCGCTGGAATGGAGAGCGCCTTTCCGAATGCCGCATCGAGCAGGACTATTATGGGCGCCGCCGTCAACTCACGACCACGGTGCCGGACCCGATCGATCAACCGGCATTTGCCCCATGGACCGGTCCGGTTGAAGCGGCGGATGCGTCCAGCGAGCAACTGGTATCGGCCTGGCTGAAGAAAGGCGGGCTTCTGAAAAGCCGGCTCGGCAGCCTGGACGACGAAGCAGTCGCGCCCTCCATCGATCGGGTGCTGTTCGTGGACGAAAGCTCGGAAGTGCTCGATATCATGTCGGCCGGAAAGCGGGTCGCCTTTCAGATCAGGATCGATGGCAAATATGCTGGCGGACTGGACGAACTTGCCGGCCACGAAGGCGTAAGCGCCTCGTTATACGCGACCGGCATGGCCCGCATCGAAAATGGCGCGGTGGCCCATATACGGGCTGTGACCGACCGCTATACAATGGAACGTAGAATCCTTGCCGCGGTCGGGGCGCGAAAGGACAAGGGGCTTGGAAAAGACGATTTTTCTGTTTCGCCGCAAGGACGGTGTCAGCCGTGACGAATTTGCCCAGCATTATATTCAGGTGCATGCCCCTCTGGGGAAGCGCCTTACCCGGTGCCTGCTGGGTTACACGGTAAACCTGGTGCAAAACCGGGAAAGTCCCGACTCTGTCACTGAACATTGGGTCCCGGCCGCGATGGATATTCTGACGCCGTCCAAAGCCTATGCGTCAATGCAGGATTTTGAGCAGGTATTCACTGACGACCGGAGTTTCATTGGCGACATGGACCTGTATGTCGCCGGGAAAGAAGAGCATGTCGTGGCCGCCGAGCCGCTCGACGCTCCGCTTGGGCAGGAAACTGGCGAAGCGAAGGCCATCTGGTTCTATAAAGGCAGCGGCGATGTCCCGCCACCGCCGCCGGGTGCCCGGCGTGTCATCGACAATCATATCAGCCGGAAAATGGTCTATCGGAATGACGGCCATTGGGATTCGCTCGCTCCTGATATCAGCGTAATCCGCATGGCCTGGGCGCCGGATTTCGAGAGCTTCGGAGTGGATCTGACCGATGCGGTCAGGGTCAGGGAATACCGGTTCGTTCCGGCTCCCGATTGGTGAGGCAGGCGGCGATGCCGCATCAAGGCAGGGAAATCGGTCATGGCGATGTCGGATGGGGAAAATGCGGCAGAAAAAGCGGCTGAAAAGGACGGCTCCGCCCTTCAACGCGGACTTGATGCCCTCTTGCCCCCTGGGCACCTGAAGGTTGTCGGGTTCCTCATCCCATCCGAAAAGATGACGGACGAACTCATCGGCTGGTATGAGAATGAACATTCGGTGACGGCGCGTTTCCTGTGGCCGCACATGTGCCGTTACCAGCGCAATTTCATCATGAAGAGCGAATTGGGCGATCCCCCGCTTTACAAGGTGATCACCGAATTCGCGTGGAAAAGCGAGAAAGACAAGCAGGCGGCACGGGCGCTCTATTCCACCAGCGCGGCACAGGCAAGCGTGAACGAAGTGCTCCCGCCGTTTATAATTCAGCCCTTTCCGCGCAAAAGCTATTTCATGGTGCCGGTGGAAGAAAGGATAGTGAAAGCCAATCCCCATCCGTCGCGGCCCGATGAGCCGAGATCGCGTCAAATCATTCTGCTTCGCTGCGGCCTGGGTGAGTCATTGGCGACATTCGAGGAGGCCGCTCTTGCCTATGCCGGGGAACTCGCCGCGCTTGATCCTGGCGTGGGCGTCAGTGTCGATTTCCGGCGTGACGCCGCGACGACGCCCTCCCCCGCAGATGCGGTGATCTTCATCGACAATCCGCCAGACGGCCCATTGCCGCCGTCACAGGGCGACGCCTTCGAAATCGTCCACATCTTCGATGTAGAAGCGCTCAGGAGCCCGATCCCTGAATAGCTCTTTGGCCGTCCGGGGCTGAGCGCCCTATTCGGTGTACATGGCGCGCAGGCGGGCGATCTTTAACTGATCGAGGCCCAGCTTGTCCAGCAAATAGCCTTGCGCGCCGCCGGGATGCCGATCGACGATCCTGAAAATGGCTTCTATCGATGGCCGTGAGGAAGCCAGCATCTGTTCCTGCATCGCGGGTGGTATTTCGCCCCAGTTGCGTGCTGCCGGGCCCGCCTGGTCCAGATGGAAATAGCGGTTGGTCAGAAGATAGTCCTGGATCACGGTTTCACGCGGAACGCCAAGGGCGGTCAGGATCAGTGCGGCGGCAACGCCCGTGCGGTCCCTCCCCGCGGAGCAATTGAAGGCCAAAGGCACGCGTCCCGCCAGCAATTGTTCAAACAAGCGCCGGTACTGGCCGTTGAATTGGTCCAGAATGATGGGGTACATCGCAACCATCGCGGCGCGCATTTCATCTGGCTTCATGTCCTTCAGGCCCGTCATGTGACGAGCGAGCAGGCCGAAGTCATAGTCGACCGACAAGACGTTGGGTCCGCCTTCCGGCCAATTTACCGGCTCCGCGCTCCGTTCCTGCGTGGAACGAAAGTCAACCACCGTTCGGATGCCCAGCTTTTGAAGATAGGCAAAGTCGGTGGGAGTGAGCTTTTGCATGGACCCCGAGCGGAAAAGCAGACCCCAGCGGACATGGCGGCCGCCTACCGCCGGGTACCCGCCGAGCTCCCTGAAATTCTGCCCGCCTTCAAGGGGCAGCACCCGCTCATAAGTGTATTGAGCCGGTGGCTGGGGTAACTGGAGCGAAGACTCCTTGCCTGCGGCGATCTGCGGCGCCGCCAAAGGCGTGACGACGGCAAGCGCCCCGCAAGCGAGAAATTGAAATATTTTCATGGCAGGCCCCAGTGCGTCGAGTAAAATATTTGCTCGGCAATTCAGAAGTTATTTCCGCTCTCCTGCGCCTGACGAGGGCTCCGGGAACCAGCGGGAACGATGGGCCAGCGCCGATAAGCCAGCCTGTCGGCGAAGAAAGAGCTCATCCAGATATAGCCTCCCGCCGGCACCGCCGTGGCCGCGCCGGCATAACCGGCAAGTGGAGGGCTCGCCAACACGGCCTGGACTGTTCTTGTGCGCGGGGAAATGGCGGCCACGGCAAAACCGCGCACGCATCCCATAAGATCAACGGCACCGTTTTTGGTGCGCACCGGCCCTCCACATCCGGGCTCATCGTCCACCATTCCGGCAGTGTACAATTTGCCATCCGGTCCCCAGCGCAGATTGTCCGGCAAAAGGTTGCCGACATCGATTGCCCACAGCTTCCGCCAGTTCTTGCCACGCCTGAAGGCGACCACCTGCCGGGCGGCGGACGCGGCGACATAGACCGTCTTGCCGTCTTCAGAAAAGGCGATGCCATTATTGGCGGCTAGGCTCGTGCCCGCAATCTCACGAAAGGCGGGATAGCCCGGCCGCCACTCAAACACCGCGCCTGTCGCCTTCCCATCGAACGCGTCGGCCAGGCTTTTTCCGTGCAGGTGGAGCGCGGTCGCCAATATTGTTCCGTCCCGTGCCGCCGCGACACTGTTGAATTCCACATCTTTGGACGCTCGCAAACATCCTCGCCAGGTAAGTGCCGGCTCCGTTCCCTTGGCCTCAATGTCGAATATCTCAACAGCTTCGCGTTCCCCATGGCCAGTCACATAGAGCCGCGCTCTTCCTGCGCGACCCGGCACAAGCGCGAGGCCGTGGGCGATAAACTGTCCTGTTGCGGGCGGCTGCCTGCAATCTGGAAAACGCGGATCTGGCGTGCCGCTGAACGCCGCCGTCCAGCGCCGCCAGCGCTTGTTGCGGACATCGATAAGATGAAGGCCGCCATCTTTGGCCATCCCGCTCGCAATCAGCCAACGCTCTCCTGGCAGCACGGCGATGTCCTCTGGCCGCCGCGGGCCGCAAACGAAACTAAGTCCGCCCTCTGCTTTGCACGCTGCCTCCTGTGGCGCTGATCCGGAAGATGCCGGGGCAGCAGCGCCCAAAAAGACCAGGAGAGTTGCTATTATTATTTTCACGCCCGTCATTCATCGCTCCGTACGCCAAGGGTGTTGGACCGCTCCGGCCTGAATCAGAAGCGATATCCCGCCGCTCTTCGGCCTCAACCTATCTCTTGATTGCACGAAAATTTTGGTCCGGATTCATGGATCAACATCTGCCATTTTCCATATAGCCCAGGCGCTTGGGTCCCGGCTGACCCCGCCCCTTGAGCGCGGCTTTCACGCGGCCGCGCGCGTCGGTCGATGTAAATCGCGCCGGCCGGTATCATGCCGGGCGCGATCCACCAGTTTCATTTGGGTTCAGAACCGTTCGACGCCCGGCAACTTGAAGAAGTCCTCATCCAGGCCTTCCTCAAAAAATTCGCCCATTTCCTTGTCCATGTAGATGCGTTCGCCGGCCATCTTTCCATCCGCGAACGGGATGACGGCAATGCAATAGCCCCGGAAGGACGTACCGTCCTTCCGGGTGAACTTGCAGCTGAATTCATGTGTCAGCACGTTCTCGCTGGTGGTCGTCGAATAGAATTCGCGCGTATCGCCGCCAAAGTTCCGGGGATCGACCTGCTCGATCACAATCTTGTAGTTGAGTTCGTGATAACGGCGCAGGGCTTCCTTACCGGCCACGCGAATGCGGTTTGGGTAAAATTCCCACACGGCTTCATCAATAATGGAATGCTCCATGATACCATCGATGTCGCCCTCCATGAACTTCCGCCCATGCTCCAGGTTGAAATCGATCATTTCCTGAGCAGACATCTTGATATCGCTCGGGAACTGCTTCGAGAAGGCCGGGATTTCGATCTTAAAGCCAGTATCAGACATGCAAATTTCTCCTCGTCTTGAAATCAATCACAATTCAACATTTTGTTCTTATTCTTGTCTCACGCTTCGGTGGCGGCGCGTCTCAGTCGATGCGCGCCCATCCATCCTTGAGTACCGCCGTTTCCCTGGACCGCACACTCGCTTCGAAATTGACGATATTGTGCGACGTCCGCGTCATCTCCACCCGAATGTTTTCCCCGGGAAACACGGGCGCTGAAAAGCGGGCATAAATTTCTTTCAGGCGGCTCCTGTCATAGTCACAAAATGATGCCAGGACGGCCCGTGCTGCCATGCCATAGGTGCACAGGCCATGCAGGATAGGCCGCGGGAAACCTGCGGCCGTGGCGGCGGAGGGGCTGACGTGCAGCGGATTGAAATCGCCACTCAGCCGGTACAGCAGGGCGGCCTGCGGCAACGACTGGATTTCCACCACGGCGTCCGGTGCGCCGCTGCGGGGTGCTGCGCCAGCGGTCTCAGGCAACGGGTCACTGTGGCCGTCAGCCGCCGAAAACCCGCCGTCCCCGCGTGCGAGATAGGTCGATTCAATGACTGCGATGAGCTGTCCGTCCGACTGGTTGGACATTTCGCGGCGTTGCACAATAATCGCGCCTTTGCCTTCGCCCCGATCGGCAACGACGGCGTTATAGGTATTGCTTGTGATTGTGCCCGAACTGGCGAGCGGACCTTCCAGCCGCAACCGCTGGCTGACATGCACGAATTTTCGCCAGTCCAGCCCAAGCTGCGCCTCCTTGATCCAGAAACCGGGATGACAGAATACGACCGGCATCGTCGGGGCAACACACTGGTCCGCTTCGGTCACGTAACGGAGTTGGCGCTCGTCCAGCGGATCTTCGCCATAGCCCAGCGCCAGGGCATAAAGAATGGCGTCCTTTGAGCTATAGCTTGAAGGGTCCTTGCGGAACTGGAAATTCTTCACTTCGCCGTAGTTGAGCATCATGCCCTCTCTGTGGGCGACCGTCAGATCGCGATATGGTATCCGCCGTTCACCGAGATGCTCTGCCCGGTGATGTAGGACGCGCCGTTGGAAAACAGGTAACAAACCGCCGAAGAGGCTTCCTCGGGCTGTGACCAGCGGCCCATCGGAATCTGCGCGAGGATGCCATCGCGGAACTTCTCGCCCCGGACCACCTCGGTCATCGGCGTTTCGACGACGCCGAAGCAGACCGCATTGACCCGGATTTCGTGCTTGGCCCATTCGCGGGCCGCACTCATGGTCATTCCCAGCAGGCCCGCCTTGGCCGAGGCATAGTTGATCTGCCCTATCGATCCGCGCTTGCCAGCGTCAGAGGAAATATTGACGATTGACCCATGGCCACGCTCTCCGTTGCGAGCCCGCTCCAAAAGATGACGGCCGACCGCCTGCAAAAAGAGGAAGCAGCCGGTCAGGTTTACGTCCATGACCTTCTGCCACTGCTCAATGGTCATTTTGTCGATCATCGCTGGCCGGGAAACCCCGGCATTGTTTGCCAGGCAATCGATCCCGCCCCAGGTGACGGCTACCTGTTCCACCACGTTCGACGCAAAGGCATGATCGGATACGTCGCCAGCAATACGCAGGATGCGATCTTCCGGAGCCTCGATGGCCGCAAGGCCGTCGGCGTTGAGGTCAACTGCAGCCACTTGGGCGCCCAAATCGAGCGCGCGTTTGACGATTCCAAGTCCGATGCCCTGGGCCGAGCCGGTCACAATGATCCGCCTGCCTTCCAGACTGTTGAGCCTATCCAATTCCTATCTCCAATAATATGCTACGATGCGGCGATCACCGGCCCTTGAATTCGGGGCGCCGCTTTTCAGCGAAGGCACGGCGGCCTTCATTATGGTCCTCAGACAAGACCATGCGATCCTGAGCCGCACTTTCCGCCGCCAGAAAGGCGGAGAAGGACGAGAATTCGGCCGCAAGAAGCGTCTTGGTTTCTGCAATGGTCAGCGGAGCAACGGACGTGTAGCTACGCGCTCTCTCCTTGGCCGCGGCGAGCGCTTCGCCATGGCCGACAAGCTGGTCCGCCAATCCCATGTCAAACGCCTCGCGGCCCGTGATCGAACGGCCGCCGAACATGAAGTCCTTGGTTCGCGCCTCGCCAATCCGCTTGGGCATTGTCCAGAGCAGGCCGCAATCGCCGATCAGGCCCACCCGCCCGAAGGCGGCGCCTAATTTGGCGGTCTCCGCGATGACGAGAAAGTCGCATGCCGATGCCAGCGACAGGCCGGCGCCCATTGCATATCCTTCGACCGCCGCCATTACGGGCTTGCCGCCTTGGCAGATCAACTTCACCGCATCATGCAGCACGGAATACCGCATACGAACGCGGTCCATGTCGACCGAATCCCCGCTCTGCATCTGGTCGACGTCGGCGCCCGACGAGAAGACGCCCTCCGCACCTGTGAGTATGATTGCGCGGCAAGCCTGATCAGCCAGCGTTTCGCGCAGAGCCTCCCGCAATGCAATCCGCATCTCGGTAGAGATCGCATTTCGCCGCGCCGGCGCATTCAGCGTCAGGATCGCCAGCTCGTTCTCGCGGGTGAGGATCACCGGTGCGGGTTGGGGGGTTTCCACTCCTGAACTCCAATCCAAAAGACCCATGGCGGGCTTCGCAGGGTCCGTTCAATTTGACCCATTCGTAAACGATGTACACTTATTAGAACATATTTTGAATTTTATGCAAGGCGATGTGTCGTGCGCCCGCTATTTCAGGAGAGCTCCATTCAGATCGCACCGGACGCCCGCAGAGCGACGATGCGATCCCTGTCATATCCGAGCAGATCGGCCAGGACCTCGTCGGTATGCTGTCCAAGCAAGGGCGCGGCGACATGCTCGCGAGGTGGAATTGCTGAGAATCGCATCGGATTTTCGACAATGGGCGTCGTTCCGCCCGCGAGGTGTGGCAGCTCTAAAATGGAACCGCGTGCCTTGATTTGGGCATCGGCGGGAATGTCCGCGAACTGATAGACCGGCGCCGCGACCAGTCCCGCCGCACCCAATTTTTCGACCCATGCCGAAACCGGCGCCGTCCGCAAGACATCGCTCACCAGGGCGACAATCGCGTCTTCGTTCTCGTCACGCGCCGGGCGAGTCGAAAAGCGGGGATCGTCCTTCCATTCGGCCCGGCTCAGGACGTCACAGAATCTGGCAAAATCCCGGTCGGGTCCGGAAACCAGATAGATCTGGCCGTCCGCGCAATCAAAGACGCCGCTTGGCACCCAATGCCGGCTGCGCGATCCGGTTCGGTCCGGTTGCTTGCCATCGAGCAGCGACGGGATCAGCGAGAAAGCCATCATCGCCAATCCGCAGTCGACGAGGGAAAGATCGAGATGCTGTCCTTCCCCGGTATCGCGGCGCTGATAAAGCGCAGTGACAATGGCCAGCGCGGCGAGCACGCCGGTCGCGAAGTCCATGATATTGACCGTAGTTCTCAGCGGAGGCGCGTCCGCCTCGCCATTGACGCTCATATAGCCGCTCATGGCCTGGGCCACCGGATCAAGGCCCGCGCGCGCGCGATAGGGCCCGGTCTGGCCAAAGCCTGTGATCGACCCGTAAATGATTGCGGGATTGATCGCCTTGATCGAAGGATAGTCCAGGCCGCGCCGCGCAAGGTCGCCGACCTTGTAGTTCTCAACGAAAACGTCAGCCTTGCCCGCAAGATTGCGGACGATCTCCTGCCCCTCCGGGGTGGTGATATCGGCCGTAATGGAGCGCTTGTTGCGGTTGAGTGCCTGGAACTTGCCGCTATTGGCAGTTTCATTTCCCTGCGCGTCCCGGACAAAACCCGGTCCCGCGCTGCGCATCATGTCGCCGCCGCGCGGATCCTCGATCTTGATCACGTCCGCCCCCAGATCAGCAAGCAGCTGGCAGGCCAGGGGCGCTGCGAAGACGCGGCCCAGCTCGATGATCCGGATTTTTTCGAAGGGGCGCATTAACATCTCTCCCTGATGGCCTCTCGCACTAATCTCGTATCCGTCAGTTTAGCGGGCGTGAACAGCGCCGGCGACAAATGCCTCGCGCTCCAGCTGTTCGCGATGGGACGGATGCGCAATGGCGATGAGGGCCTTGATCCTTTCCCCAAAGCTTTTGGCGCGAAGTTCCGCCACGCCATATTCGGTTATGACAAGGTCCGCATCGCTTCGCGGCGTGGTCACAGGTCCGCTCAATGCCGCGACGATCCGGCTCTTCCCGTCAGCAGTTGCGCTGGGCAAGGCGATGATTGAGCGACCACCGGGCGAACGAAGCGCCGCCCGCCCGTAATCGAGCTGTCCACCAACCGCTCCAAGATAGGATTTCCCCGCAGCCTCCGCATTGATCTGCCCCGACAGGTCGACTTCGACGGCCGAATTGAGCGAGATGAAATTTGAGAGCGATGATACCATAGCGATGTCATGCGTGTGCGAAACCGGAGCCAATCTTATACGCGGATTCCGGTCGCAGAAATCATATAGCTTGCGCGTGCCCAGAAGCGCACCGGTGATCGTGACGCCCTTGTCGATTTCCTTGAATTCGTTCGTCACGGCCCCGGACTCGATCAGGTCGACGAGGCTGTCCCCGATCATGCCGGAATGGATGCCCAACCCCTTATGATCCTTGAGCATGGGCACCAGAGCGTCGGGAACGGATCCTATGCCCACCTGCACGACAGCCCGGTCGGGGATGAATTCCAGAGCATGGCGCGCGATGGCATGGTCGGTTTCGCCCGGTACGACGGACTTGACTTCCAATAGTGGACGATCGGTATCGACACGAATATCGATGTCGGCCTCTGTCAGCGGCTCGGTGCAGGTAGTTTGCGGTACTTGCGCATTGACCTCGGCAACGACCACTCGCGCATGTTTGACGGCGGTGCGAATCCAGTCGCTCGTCAGGCCGATACTGTATCGTCCCTCGTCATCGGGCGGCGAGACCTGCACAAGCACCACATCGCACTGAAGCCACCCATTCTCGATCGCGCGGTCGCAGGCGGTAATGTGAAAGGGGATGATGTCGACCACCCCCGCCTTCGCAAGCTGGCGAACGGTGCCCACCGCGCCGGTTCCAACAAAATCGATGTGATCGGCGTGCTCGGCACTGAAGGTGCTGGAGAAATTGGCGCCGATCAGCCCGCGGATGCGGGACATTTTCGCCCGCTGCCTGACCAGCGCTTCCGTGAGAGTGAGCGGCTCCGCGCAGGCCTGACCCCAGACCACCGTGTCGCCCGGCCTTATGAACTCCGAAAGGTCCAGCCGCTCTTCTTCAACTATGCGCATATACCCTCCTCGGCGGGAACCCTTCAATTTGAACTGCTTCGCCTTTCAGGGGCCGGTTATGTCGATGATTTTCTTGCCGGTGTTTGCGCCGGCATATATTTCGGCGATTGCGCCAGGCGCGCGATCCAATCCCACGGAAATATCCTCATCATAGGTGATTGATCCATCGCGATGCCATTGGGTCAGCTTCGCTGCGGCCTCTGGAAAGCTCTCCAGGTGATCGAATATGACAAAGCCGCCCCACTGCAGGCGGCGGGTCAAAATCTCCCGCTCGTTGCGCGGGCCCTGCGGCGGAGGGTTCCAGCTGGAGATGGCAGCCGTGCCGCACTGAACAACGCGGCTTCCTGTGGTCATTTGGCGTAGCGCGACATCAAGTATGTGGCCGCCCGTATTGTCAAAGTAGATGTTGGCACCTGCTGACAGCACCTGCCGCAACTGTTCTTCCCAATCTCTATCCTTGTAATTGATCGCGGCATCATAACGGTAGGATTGCTTGCATCGCGCCACTTTCCCGTCGCTGCCGGTCAGCCCGACGGTCGTGCAGCCGAGCAGCTTGCCGATCTGGCCTACAAAGCTGCCCACCGCGCCGGCCGCTGTCGAAACAAGCAACGTGTCGCCGCTGCATGGCCTGCCGATGCCGGTGAGCGCCAGATAGGCGGTGAGGCCGTTGATGCCGAGCAAGCCGAGATAAGCGGTCAACGGGACGTCATAATGGCCGCGCAACAGGATATCGCCAGGCCCGCCAACGCAATATTGTTGCCATCCGAACCAGCCGTAAAGCACATCGCCTTTGGCTACGCCGTCACAATTGGAAGACAGGACCACGCCAACCGCCAGGGCCCGCATTGGCGAACCCAGCGGCACCGGGGTCGAATAGTTCGCAACATCCGCGGCCCATCCCCGCTGGGCAGGATCGACGGAAAGATAGAGGTTTCGTACCAGGAACTGGCAATCGCCCGGTTCTGTTATTTGGCCGGACGTCAGTTCAAAATCGCTGGCCTGGGGGATGCCTTCGGCACGGCGCACCAGCACCGCCGCCCGATTTTCAGACGGAAGGCTGTAAGGAGGAAGTTCGGGTTTTCTTGTCACGAAGGATATCCACCAGTCGCAGGTCAGCATTGACCGTCGGAGAGCAAACTAATTGACTCCGGGTGCGTTTACAAGTGAGAACATCGAATGTATATGCGACCGAACGGCTCCAGCGCAGCCTTGCCTTCGGCGGATGTGCGCCTGGCGAGATTGGGAGCCGCGGGCGATCGCCACAACCTGGATGCGGAGTCTTAAGGAACATGAGATCGATGTTGTTTGTGCCGGGCGACAGCGCCCGCAAACAGGAAAAGTGCCTGGAGTCCAGAGCGGATGCCTTGATCATGGACCTTGAGGATTCGGTCGCCCTGTCGGAAAAGCCAAAAGCACGTGAGATGACGCTTGCGTTCCTTGAACGGCAGGTGCCGCTCGAAGCGCGGCCGTTGCTCTATGTTCGTGTGAATTCGCTGGATACCGGCCTGACGGATGAGGATCTTGCGGCGGTCATGGCGGGGAAACCCGATGGAATCCTGATCCCGAAGGCGGTAGGGGGCAGGGACATGGCGGACATTTGCGCCCGTCTGTCGGTGCATGAGGCGCGCAATGGCATTACTGATGGCACGACGAAGGTTCTGCCGGTGGCGACCGAGACTGCCGCGGCGGTCCTGGCCCTGCCAACGATTCCGAGTTCGACCAAGCGCATGAGCGGCCTTACCTGGGGCGGTGAGGATCTGGCCGCAGACATTGGCGCGGAGGCAAATCATGACGAGAGCGGCGCGTACACCCCGACTTATGTGATGACCCGGTCGATGGCTTTACTTACCGCCGTGGCGTCGGGAGTCGAGCCGATAGAAACTGCCTTTACCAATTATCGCGACATTGATGGGTTCAGGGCAAACTGCCTCTGCGCACGCCGCGACGGCTTTACGGGGCGCATTGCCATTCATCCTGATCAGGTGGACATCATAAATGAGGTCTTCACCCCCTCCCCAGCGGCGGTGAAGCGCGCGACGCTTATCGTCGAGGCATTCGCGGCTAATCGGGGCATGGGTGTCGTCGGCATTGAAGGCGAGATGATCGACATGCCCCATTTGCGGCAATCGGAACGCATCCTGCGCAGGCATGAGTCCATTCTCGCCATGACGCGACGCTGAAAAGATCAGGACGGCGGCGCGTCCGTCCAGGCGGGCTTGCGCTTCTCCTGGAATGAACGAAATCCTTCGCTGGCATCATCGGTGCTCGTCAGGACCGGCAGCATGGCCTGGGCATATTCCAGCGCCTGCTCCATCGTCATGCCTCCCATCGCCGAAAGCGCGATCTTGCCGATACGAATACCGGTCGGGGAACTGAGCGCGACACGCGCGGCGAGCCATTCGACCTTGGAATCCAATTCGGCCGCGGGCACCACATAGTTGAGTATGCCATATTGGCGCGCCTGCTCGGCATCGATCTGCTCGCCCGTAATGCACATTTCCATAAGGTGCCGTTTGGGAATGACGCGCAGCATGTGCGGCAGGATCATCATCGGAAATATCCCGATCCGGCTCTCCGGCGTCCCGAAGCGCGCGGTATCGACGGACACCGCCATGTCGCAGGCGCAAAGCAGGCCGAACCCCCCGGCAAGGGCGTGCCCATTGACGCGCGCGATGATGGGCAGCCGGCAATCATTCATGCGTTTCAGCAGCTTGACCACGAAATTGCGGGGGTTGGAAAAATCGACTTCAAAGGGCGTGCCGCTCTTGTCCTTGCCGAGATCGCCGCCCGCGCAAAATGCGCGATCACCCGCTCCGGTAAGGATGATCGAGCGGCACTCTGGATCAGCTTCCGCCTTTTCGATCCCGGCGGAGATCCCGGCGGCAACGCCCTCATTGAGTGCATTGCGCCGTTCGGCGCGATTGATCGTGATTACCGCCGAGTTGTTCCGCCGTTGAAACAGCACGAGCTCGTCATTCACCGCGTTTCACTCCCTTGCAAATTGCGCAGTACCGGCCGCGAAGAAGGAATCTTCCATCTGATCCAAATATTCTGTAGGGCGTTCCGATATGTAACCGATCTACATCTTCGCCGCTAGTTTATCAAGGTGAATGCTGTTCACATATTAGGACAGATGAAAAATGACTCAAAACGCCTCCCGCCGCGAAAATCCGAGATCAGCAGTCCGCATATTGCAGATTCTGGACAAGCTGAGCGATGATAGCCAGGAATGGACGCTGTCCTCGCTCGGGCGGGAACTGAACAGCCCGAAGAGCAGCCTTCTGGCCCTACTCCGTGCCTTGATTGACATGGGCCATATTCATCAGGCCGGCGGTATCTACAAGCTTGATGGAGAGGCGTTCCGCCTTGCCAGCCATATCCTTTTAAACCGGCACTTTCCCGAAGTCGCAAGGCCAATTCTGCGTGAGATAGTGGAGAAGACGGGCGAAACCGCCGTCATCGGTGTGCTTTCGGAGGATGGGCAATCGACAATCTATGTCGACAAGGTGGAATCCCCCAGCGCGCTTCGTTTCTCGGCAAAGATCGGTGACCGGCGGCCGCTCTATTCTTCAGCCAGCGGCCATGTCATCCTGGCTTTCGGCGACCGCGAGATGGCCGCCGCCTATATGAAGAAGATCAAGGTTCAGCCGCTCACCCCCAGCGGCATCGCCAGCAAGGCCGAGCTGAAGGAGGCGATTGACCTCGCCCGCGCCCGCGGCATTGCCGTGACGCGGAACCAATCGACCGAGGGTGTCACTGGATTTGGCGCCCCCATCCTTGGTGAAACCGGCGAACTGATCGGCAGCCTTGTCCTTGCGGCCCCCACCTCGCGTATCGAGGTTCGGATGGACGAAATGAGCCAACTGGCAAAGCAGACGGCTGTCAGGATTTCCGAAATAATGGGCTACAACGACTAACGGCCGCCCGCTTCACCGGCAGGTTCGAAAACGACCAGCGGAGCTTCGTCGTCAATGACGATCTTCGCTTTGACGCCCATGCCGATCCGCACATCATCGGGCGCGATGCCGATCACCCGGCTCATCATGCGCGGTCCTTCGGCAAGCTCAATGATCGATACATTGTAAGACTCACCCGGATCGCGCTTGCGCACGATGGTGCTTGAATAGACTGTTCCCAGGCCAGAGGCCGGGACCCATTCAAGGTCGGTATTCCCGGTCACCGGTTCCGCAACGCGGGGATAGAAGACGTAATTGCCGCTGGATGCGCTCCGCTGAAGCATGAAGCGTCCCTCTTCCAGGAAGCGGCGAAAGTCGGCTTCGGGATGAATTTCCATTTCTTTCTCCACCCCCCGTCAGAGGGTTTCTGTCGTTCCGAGCACTATGGTCGCCTGGCTGGACAGAACCAGGCCATTGCCATGGGCAACGCCAAGATTGGCATTTGCGCGCTGCCGTTCGCCTGCGGTTCCCTGAAGTTGCCTGACGCATTCGGAGATCGCGAAAAGGCCGTACATTCCGGGATGAACGCAGGACAATCCCCCGCCATTCGTGTTCACAGCCAGCCGCCCGCCCGGCGCGATCCCGCCGCGCTCGACGAAGCGCCCGCCCTCCCCCTTCGGACAAAAGCCCAGATCCTCAAGGAAGAGGATCGTGTTGATTGTGAACGCGTCATAGAACTGGACGACGTCCATGTCGCTTGGTCCATAACCCGATTGGGCAAAGGCGCGGGCGCCGGACTCCTTGGCGGCCGTCGTGGTAAGATCGGGCATGGACGTAATTTCATTGTGCCATGCTGCTGCTGCCCCGCCCAGAACATAGGCCGGTCGGGAGACAAGGTCCCGGGCCCGGTCCGCCCTGGTCATGACGATCGCCGCGGCGCCATCGGTGACAAGGCAGCAATCGCGAACGGTGAGCGGGTCGGACACCATACGGGCCGACAGGCAATCTTCAATCGTCAGCGGACCCCTGGCAAAAGCCTCCGGGTTCAGATTTGCCCAAGCGCGCGCAGCGACAGCCACTTCGGCGAGCTGTTCGCGCGTGGTGCCATATTCGTACATGTGGCGGGCCGCCGCGAGGGCATAGCCGGAGACCGGATAGAACGGCTTGTAAGGCGTTTCATAGGGCGCCGAGCGGGGCGTTGCCACAAGCTTGCCCGCGCCGCTGCGCTGATTGCTGCCATACATGATAAGTGCGGCGTTGCAGGCGCCGGCCTCAAGTGCATGGGCGGCTTGCACGACATGCGTCATGAAAGAAGAGCCGCCGGGCCGGTTGCCGCTGGTCAGCCGCGGCTTGATGCCGAGATACTCCGCTGCGGCAAGGCCGAACATGTCGGAGGGCAGCGCAGTGAAGGTCGCGTCGATATCAGTGAGTTTGAGGCCGCAGGCAGCGACCGCGTCCACGGCGGCCTTTGCCGCAAGATCGAGCGAGGAATAGCCTGGCGCTTCGCCTATGCCGAATGTGGCGGCGCTGACAATCGCCGTCTTGCCACGGGGGAATGACTCTACTTCCATCAACCTCCAGCTCCGTTCCTGAGGCTATATCTCGAATAACCGCCCAGCATTCCGAGCGGGCGCTTCATTCGTATATACGAACCATGTGCGCATAATTATTCTCTAAGGCCACTTTTCGGGACTGTAAAGCCATTGCTCAATTGGGATGACGCGAAGGGCTCGATGGCTGGGGGAGGCGGTTCTTCGCCCTTAAAATAGCGTCGCGGGTTTGCGGTGAGCAGTGCCTCGATCACCGGCGCTTCAATGCCGCTCTCCCTCAGCCTGGGCGCGATTTCCCGGACGAAATGCATGGGCCTGACCACTGGCGGTATATCGTCCCTGCCGACCAGCGGACCCCGAAGGTTGAAGGTGCAATCATGTGAAATGATAACACTGGGCGCATAGCCGGATTTCATCAGCGCCGAGAGATTGGCCACCCGATTCTCGTCGCTGTTGAATTGCAGCAGCCCGAATCTGTCAAAGCCGATATACGCTCCGTGGCGGCAGATATCCTGATGATATTGTCGGTCATTCGATCCGCAGCAATGGCCAATTATGATGCGATGGGCAGGAACGCCGCGACCGCTAAGCAATTGAAGCTGCCTGTCACCATCGATCCCCGCCGTATGCGTGGTGATCGGTGTTCCGGTGGCGACAGCCGCCGTGGCGGCCGCCTGGATCGCGATGGTTTCGAAATGCGAAAAGGGGCCCCTGCCGGTGGCTACTTTAATGATTGCCGGTTTGCTCCCCGCGTCACCGATCCCCTTCTCGATTTCGCGAATATACATGTCGGCGATATAGTTTTCGGCATCGGGATCGCGGGCTGCCTTGATCTTCCAATAGGAGCCCCCCATCAATTCATCGTAGAGGCCCGTCGCGAACAGAATGTTGAAGCCGGTCCTGCTTGCGACCTCCCCCATCAGATCAACGTCCCGGCCGATATCGTTCGGGCATGGATCGAGCAGGCTGTTGAAGCCATTGTCCTGCAGTTCCTGGATCAGGTCGACGCACCGGGCCACCATATCGCGCCTGTGCCGATGGTCCGCCAGCGTATCGCTTTCCCAGCCCGGCAATCCAATGGTCAGATGCTCGTGCATCAGGGTTTTGCCTAGGGCATCGAGCGCGATCGGACCATTGATGGTGTTTATCCGATCTCCCATCACCTGTTTCCTTCAGCGGCTGCATCCGAGGTGGAAGCAGGAAAAAACGGCGCCGCTTGCCATCATGGGCAATTGCGCGGGATCACCCCCGCGCCCTGCGGCGATCAGCGGCCCAATCATGAACGAGCCATAGGTCCTGATCCTCGCCATGGCCCCGATCGCCGTCAATATCCCATTCTATCAGGCCATTGCTGTCGATGAAAGTATGGCGGTTGATGATGATGCCGCTCAGCCGCCGTCCGGTGGCGCGCAGCGTGCGGCCATCTTCGTCCACTGCCTCTATAGCAATCTCTGTCGCCCAGCCATTGACGGGGTTTCTTCTGGTCTTGCGCATCCCGCTTACCAGGTCGCGGGTCTTTCCGTCCCTCGTCAGGAAGCCGTAGCTGATATTTTCCTTGTCCGGTCCCGCGCTTGTCACGGCAAGGAAGGCATGGCCGGGCGATGCAATGCCAGTGACATAGGCGCTTGTCTTGGGGCGATGCTCAGGGCGGGGCCCCCAACTGCGATCGCGCATGGCGAGGCAGTCGACAGCAATTTCTTCGGCGTTAAGAACAAGGGTGCCGGTCACCCGTCCGAACTGGTCGAAATGATTGAGATTGCCAAAGACGGAGCCCTTGCTTCGGAGCGGGCGCGGCGGCATGACAGCCTCGAACTGGAGCTTGACGTCGAGCCGTTCATCATCCTGGTAGGTCAGCTGGTATCGCGTGAGCGGCTCGATTACCTTGATCCCTACGCCCGTTGGCAGGACGCAGTCATCGAGGTTCGTTCCGGCACGCAGTCGCATCGCGGTGTAGTTGGTGGAATAGAGCACCTCCCACGGAAGATGCGCACTGTCGTCCCATATCCAGGCCCCGCCAGCGACATTGCCGATATTCGGCCTGATATGCGCGTAAAGCCAGCCCCCAAGGCGCCGCTCCGGCACGCAGAAGGAAAACCATGCGGTTTCGGTTTCCCACCACCTGTCACTCATCTGATCGGTGTGGAGCCGGTCATCCTTGGGTCCGAATGGCGAACTGTTTTCCACGAATATCTCAATCTGTCAGTGGGGAGTAATGACGAGTGGCAAGCCTGCCCATCGCACCGAAAGCGAGTTCAGTTTCCAATGTTGCCGACAGGCGGAAGAAGCGAAGGGCCTCCTCTGTATCCACTGAACCGGAGCGGATCTGCTTTGCAAGCTCTGATCGCCCGGCCTCAAGCGATGTTGGCATTCCGCCCAGCAAGGCAGCAATCGCATCAATCTCGCGCCGCTCCACTTCAGGGCCAATATTGTAAAGCTGTCGCATGAATTTGACGGCCTTGGCAACGTCCTTGGCCTTTTCCACCGCATCTTCCCGGTTGCAGCCCGGAACCACCACGGTCCGGATGTCCTCCAGCACCTGCTCGAAAAGCCGGTCATATTCGCGCGGCTTGAAATTCATGGCTTCGCGAGAACCGGCAGGTTTGCCTGCGAAATCATCAATTGCCTCAATCAGGAGTCTGCGGTTGAGCGCGCGGTTAATCACGGAGGCACCCGCGCGCCCGCTCGCATTGCAATGCCGGATGACGCAAATGCGCCAGGACACGAAAACACGATGATAACGCACGCGGCCAAAGTCTACCGCCTGACCGCTCGCCTGTTCATAGGCTTCAATACATGAGGGGAAGCGCGGAACGGGCTCCAGCACGGAACGCAGCGACATCCACGCGACATCCTCCATCGGATCGCCGAGATGCGCGAGCTCCCAGTCGATCAGTGCCGTCAGCTTTCCCTGTTCGAACATGAAATTGCCGGGCCCCGCATCGCCATGAACAAGCGCAGCAGGTCCGTTCATCTCTGGCAAATTATCTTCCAGCCAGGCCCTGCCGAACTCGATTAAGGCGTCCTCGCGCCCGGTGAGGCGGTACATCTCGTACCAGTTGCTCAGTTCCGCCCGAAGCGCCTCATGAATGGTAGGATATCCGCCAAAAGCCGGCATGTGGAGCCGGGAGGCGTCGACCTTATGCAGCGCCGCCAGCGCCGCCGCACATTGCCGCGCCAGCGAATCCTTTTCGCTTTCATCCTTGAGGGCCCGATAAGCGGCGTTGCCCGCGGCCTTCTGCGTCAACATGGCCTGATATTGCGGATGCACGCCGGCAAAGCCGGGGATGCACACTCCCGTTCCCTGCAGAGCGCTATAGATTTCCGCTTCGCGCCGGATCGTGTAGGGGCCGCCGCTGGCGTCGTTGAATTGCTGATAACGCAGGAAAAGCGGAATCAATGCGCCATCGGCACGCTGCACGTCGAGGGCCCAGCCAACGCAGCGATTCCCTCCGGAGGCGAGCGTGGCGTTTACGACCTTGCCGCAGGCGACCTCTTCAACCCACTGCATCAGATCTTCGCGCCGAAGGGTAACCGTTTCCTCCACCACCTTATTCATCCTATCCTCTCCTGGCGAAGCGGAATTCTCCGTTCCGCCAGCCGACGCCGCGTAGACCAGCAATATTCTCATATACAAACATTGTTCCAATATGTAACGGTCCATCTGGTTTTGCAACCGAATTGCTGCCTGCGGCCCGCCATGCGGATCATTCCAGCGTTTGCGATGATGTTTTGTCAACTGCTGACGTGCTGGGTTATTTGCAAATGTGAATAATGAGCGTATATGAGACCAAATGGCGACCTGGAATTCCTTCCGCTGATGGACCGGCAGTCATGCATTTTTCGATCAATGTCCCGGCAAGGAGAGGGTTAAGAATGGACATCAGCCTCACCGAGGATCAGCAAGCCATAGACGAAAGCGTCCGCCGTCTGTGCAGCCAGTTCAGCGATGAATACTGGACAGAGTGCGAGGAAAACACTCGTTTTCCAGAGCAATATTATCAGGCAATGGCATCGGCTGGCTGGCTGGGCATCACCATGCCGGTGGAGCTTGGCGGCGCGGGCCTCGGCGTGACCGAAGCAGCCATCATGATGCATGCGGCAACGTCGAGCAATGGCGGCTATTCGGCCGCCACGGCGATTCACGTCAACCTTTTTGGTCCGCACTCCATCGTCGTGCATGGCACGCCCGAGCAGAAGCAACGCATCCTCGTTCCCCTCATGAGGGGCGAAAAGAAGGTCTGTTTCGGCATAACCGAACCTGATGCCGGTCTCGACACGACCAGCATCTCCACATTCGCCACGCGCGTTGACGGCGGTTATCGCATCACGGGACGCAAGATGTGGACGTCCACCGCACAGGTGGCCGACAAAATCATGATTCTGGCCCGTACGAGCCCCAAGGAACCGGGCCAAAACCCGACCAAGGGCATGACGTTGTTCTGCACCGATCTCGACCGGTCGAAAATCCAGGTCAACCGTATCAAGAAGCTCGGCCGAAACGCCGTCGATTCCAACGCCGTCTTCATTGACGATCTGTTTGTGCCCGACGAAGACCGGATCGGTGAAGAGGGCTCGGGCTTCCGCTATTTGCTCGACAGCCTCAATCCCGAACGCATCCTGGTCGCCATCGAGGCGATCGGTCTTGGCCGCGATGCCCTGCGCCGTGCCAGCGCTTATGCCAGGGATCGCAAGATTTTCGGCCGTCCCATTGGCCAGAACCAGGGCATCCAGCACCCGCTTGCAACCAACTGGATCCATCTGGAATCGGCCTACTGGATGTGTCTGCGCGCCGCTTCCCTTTACGATCAGGGGAAGCCTTGCGGTGCCGAAGCCAATGCCGCGAAATTCCTGGGCGCGCGCGCCGCGTTCGAAGCCGCCACAACGGCGGTGCTTACCCATGGCGGGATGGGTTATGCCAAGGAATTCCAAGTCGAACGCCTGTTCCGCGAATCCATTCTCACCCGCATCGCGCCGATCACCGAACAGCTTATCCTGTCGTTCATCGGCGAGAAGGTGCTCGAATTACCGAAATCCTATTGAGGATGCGTCCGGCGAACAGCTTCGAACAGGAGTGACATTTGGATATGCAGGCAAAGCAATCGGAAGCCGGGAACACTGGCCCCGCAACGGGGAGGAAGGCCGTTTCCGCAGGTCCAAGACCCTTGGACGGCGTGCGCATAATCGATCTGACGTCGGTCGTCATGGGCCCCTATGCCACGCAGATCATGGCCGATTTCGGCGCCGACGTGATCAAGGTGGAGAACGCCCATGGCGACACCACCCGCTTCATGCCGGGATGCCACGAGCATGGAATGGGGGGCACCTTCCTCAACCTGAACCGCGGCAAGCGGAGCATCGTTCTGGATTTGAAGTCGCCCGCCGGCAGGGACGCGCTCCTGAAGATGGTGCGAGAGGCGGATGTGTTTGTGCATTCCATGCGCTCGGCCGCGATTGCGCGCCTGAACCTGCGCTATGAGGATATCGCCGAAGCCAATCCGAACATCATTTACTGCAATATGTACGGCTTTGGCCGGAATGGCAGATATCGCGATCTGGCCGCCTATGACGATGTCATCCAGGCCGCATGCGGATCCTCCATGCTGCAGGGGATGCAAAACGGAACGCCTGCTTACGTGACGACGGCGATCGCCGATAAAGTCACCGCTCTTACCGGCCTTTCTGCGATCATGATGGCGCTTTTCCATCGTGCACGCACAGGTGAAGGGCAGGAAATCGAAGTTCCGATGTTCGAAACGATGGTATCGTTCAATCTGGTCGAACATATTGGCGGCGCCTTGTTCAGACCACCCGTCACACGGCCCTATTATGATCGCGTCGTATCCAGGCTGCGCCGGCCCTATCGCACCCGGGACGGCTATATCTCTGCGCTCGTCTATAATGACAAACAATGGCGTGCCTTTGTCGAGGTCGCAGGCCTTCCCGAAAATCGGGACGCTGGCGAGCTCGATACGCTTGCCAAGCGGCTGCAGAATATCGACTGTGTTTACCAGCATGTCGAAACCGCCATGGCGACCCGAACCACCAAGGAGTGGCTGAAACTGTTCGACCGGATCGGAATTCCCGCCATGCCGCTGCTGTCGCTGGAAGACCTGCTGGAGGATGAACATCTGACGGATGTGGACTTTTTCGACGAACGCGACACCAAGCATGGCAGGGTGCGATTTCCAGGTATTCCGACGTGGTTTTCCAAGACTCCGGGGCGGATCAGCGATATTGGTCCTGCCCTGGGAGAGCATACGGAGGAAGTGTTGAAGGAATATGGGTTCAGCGCTGAGGAAGTGGAGGCCCTGATCCAAACGCCTCTGGATGGCGACCAGTCACTGGAATAGGACGGCATAGGTTCGAAAAGTTTTTTGGGAGTGAATGACGAAATGACGGGCGCTTTGTCGCACTTGAAGGTTTTGGACCTTTCCCGGATTCTGGCGGGGCCGATCGCGACCCAGAATTTGGCCGATCTTGGCGCGACGGTGATCAAGGTGGAGCGTCCCGAAACAGGTGACGACACGCGCAGCTGGGGCCCGCCTTTTCTGAAAGACGCTGAGGGCAATCCAACCTTTGATTCCTCCTATTTCCTGAGCGCAAACCGGGGCAAGAAATCGATCACGGTCGATTTCTCCAAGCCCGAGGGACGGGAGCTTATCCGCAAGCTGGCGGCCCAGGCGGACATATTGGTCGAAAATTACAAGGTGGGTACGCTCGCATCCTATGGCCTGTCCTATGAGGACCTGAAACCGCTCAATCCTCGTCTCATCTATTGCTCGATCACCGGTTTCGGCCAGGATGGACCATATTCGCATCTGCCCGGCTATGACTTCATATTCCAGGGCATGGGCGGCCTGATGGGCATCACCGGACATGCCGACGATCAGCCCGGCGGCGGACCGATGAAGGTCGGGATCGCGGCGGGAGATATTCTGACCGGCATGTATGCCACAATCGCCATTCTTGCCGCTGTCGAATACCGGCGCGAAACAGATCTTGGCCAGTACATCGACATGTCGCTGCTCGATTGCGTGGTGGCAACCAATTCCTACCAGGCATTGAATTATTTCATTTCCGGCAGGATTCCGCAAAGGCAGGGTAATGCCCATCCCAATATGGTACCCTATCAGATGTTTAAGTGCCGGGACGGGATCATCATACTTGCAGTGGGGAATGACGGCCAGTTCCGCCGCTTCGCCAAGGCCATCGGACATGAGGAATGGTCCGCCGACCCCCGCTTTGCGACGAACCCCGAACGTATTCGTAACCGCGAACTGCTGGTCGGGGAAATCGCGACGGTCATGCTCCAGCATGATATGAAAGATCTTGTGGTCACGCTGGAAGCCGTCAATGTCCCTTGCGGCCCGATTTACCGGATGGATCAGGTTTTTGAAGATCCCCATGTCAAGCACCGGAGAATGCGCATCGACCTGCCCCATGGTGCGGGCGTGAACGCGCCCAATGTGGCAAGCCCGATCCGCCTTTCGGAATCCCCCGTCCAGTACCGCCGCGCTGCGCCAATGCTAGGCGAGCACACGGATGAAATCTTTTCCGAGGAGTTGGGACTGTCCGCCGGGGAAATTGAAAGCCTGCGGCAAAAGTCGGTTCTTTGAAGCCCAAAAAAGAACGGGCTACGGCTCTAAATCAGCTTGCGTTCATCAAGGCCCAGCGAGCGGCCGATAATTTCCCGCATGATTTCGGACGTGCCGGCGAATATCCGGCTGATCCTCGCGTCGGTGTACATGCGGCAGATGCGATATTCGTTCATATAGCCGGCTCCGCCATGAAGCTGGACGCACTCGTCCATGACCCTGCCTTCAAGTTCGCTGGTGAGCAGCTTGGCGGCGGATGAATCCTCGGCTGTCAGTTCACCGGCGTTGAGAAGCAGCACGCATTGATCCACATAGGTCTGCGCCATGTCGAGTTCAGCGCGCATGGAGGCCATCTTGAAGCGGGTGTTCTGGAATGCCCCGATCGGCTTTCCAAAGGCCCGCCGTTCCTTCACATAATCGAGCGTCAGGTCGAATGCGGTCTGCGCGGTCGCCATGAAGCCGATGGCCGCGACAAGCCGTTCCTGCGCCAGGAAACGGGCCAGATAGGCAAAGCCCTGTTTCGGATCGCCCAGTACATTCTCCTTGGGCACCTTCACGCCATTGAAGAATAGTTCGGCGGTATCCTGGGACTTGAGCCCCATCTTGTCGAGCTTGCGGCCGCGCTCGAACCCTTCCATGCCACGCTCCACGACGAAAAGGCCAAGGCCGGACCGGCTTTCGGGATCGGTGCGCGCGGCAACGACGACCAGGTCCGACAGAATGCCGTTGGAGATATAGGTTTTCGCACCGTTCAGAAGCCAATGATCACCCTTGTCTTCCGCCCGCGTGCGAATGCCTGCAAGGTCTGAGCCTGTGGACGGTTCCGTCATCGCGACGGCAAGAATTTTCTCGCCGCTGACGATGCCTGGCATCCAGCGATCCTTCTGCCCCGCGGTGCCAAGCTTGGCGATATAGGGCGCGACAAGATCGCTGTGCAGGTTGATGTAGAAGCCGATATCGCCGTGGCGCATATTCTCTTCGATGATGATCTGCTCGAAGCGGAAATCATCAATACCCGCGCCGCCATATTTCTCGTCAGCCCAGGTGCAGAGCAGCCCCTGCTCGCCCGCCTTCAGGAAGAGTTCGGGGTCCACCATTCCCTGTTCACGGAATCTCTCGGCATGGGGTGCGACTTCCGCCTGCATGAACTTCACGACGCTGTCGCGGAACTGCTCATGCTCGATCTGGAAGGTCAGGCGTCTCATGCGGCCTCAAGCTTCCCGGCTGGCGCTTCATCATAGAATGCCTGCCCCTTCGCGGCCCGTTCCCGCAGCCAGACCGAGGGAAGGAAGCGGGGGCCATATTTCTGCGCGAACCTGTCCGCCTCTGCCACGAAAGTTTCAATACCGACAGTGTCGATGTAGCTGATCGTGCCACCGGTCCAGAGCGGGAAGCCCCAGCCATAAACGGCGCCAAGATCGGCGTCCTGCGGCGTTTCGAGCACGCCCTCTTCCAGGCAGCGGGCGGTCTCCATTGCCTGAGCATAGAGGTAGCGCTTCTTCAGTTCCTCAACATCATAATCGGCCGTGACGGGGAAATGTTCAGCCAGCCCCTTCCAGAGGTGCTTCTGTCCGCCTTCCGGATAGTCATAAAACCCCCCGCCCGATTTGCGACCCGAACGGCCCAATTCATCGCGCATCTTGCGCAAAGCCGGAACGCCCGCGGGCGGGGTATATTTGTCGCCTTCCTCAGCAATCGCCTGGTCGACAATCTTGAGCGGCAGGTCAAAGGTCAACTCGTCGAGCAGCGCGAGTGGACCGGTCGGCATGCCGGCCGCCTTGGCCGCATTCTCGATCACTGCGGGCGGTACGCCTTCCATCAGCATCGCCCCGCCCTCATGAATGAAAGTCTGGAACACGCGGCTGGTGTAGAAGCCGCGGCTGTCGTTCACGACAATCGGCGTCTTGCGGAGCTGGGCGATATAATCCAGCGCCTTGGCCAGGGTTTCCTGCGATGTCTGCTTGCCCATGATCACTTCGACCAGGCCCATTCGGTCCACTGGAGAGAAGAAGTGGATGCCGATGAACTGGTCAGGCCGTTGGGACGCCTGCGCGAGCTGACTGATCGGCAAGGTCGATGTGTTGGATGCAAAGACCGCATTCTGGGGAATGACCGCTTCGGCCTTGCGGGTCGTGTCGGCCTTGATCGCCGGATCCTCGAACACCGCTTCCACAACCAGGTCGCACCCTTCGAGCAGCGCATAATCGTCGGTCGCCGTGATACGCGCCCGGACAGCATCCGCCTTGTCCTGCGTCAGCTTGCCCTTCTCGATCAGCTTCGACTGGACCTTGCTGCTATACGCCTTGCCCTTTTCGGCGGTCGGGTTGTCGCGATCGAGCAAAATCACCTCGATACCGGCATTGGCCGACACATAAGCGATACCCGCGCCCATCATGCCCGCACCCAGAACGCCGACCTTCCTTACCTCTGATTTGGGCACGCCTGCCGGACGGCGCGCGCCCTTTTCGGCGGCCTGCTTGGAGATAAAGCTTGTCCGGATGATATTGCCCGCGACCGGGTCGCTCAGCAATTTGGCGAAATATTTGCCCTCGACAGCAAGCGCCTTGTCAAAGGGAAGCTGCATCCCTTCGAAAACCGTCGCCAGGATGGCGAGCGGAGCAGGCGTGTTGTAACCCTTCTTGGCGATTGCCGCGGCGGCCATCGTGTAAGCCAATGAATCCTCAGGCACGGTCAGGCCCTTTTTCTGCGGAGGCACCCACCCCTTCTTGTCCCAGGGACGGAGCGGATCGGGACCGGTGGCGAGCCAGGTGCGGGCGCGGTCCATTGCTTCTAAAGCAGGAACAACTTCGTCGACGATCTTCAACTTGAGAGCCTCGGCAGGTTCCACCGAGCGGCCGGAAAGCAACAAATCAAGAGCCGTCTTCATGCCCGCAAAAATGCCAAGGCGAACGGTTCCGCCCGATCCGGGCAGCAAGCCGACATTGACCTCGGGCAGGCCGACAAGGGCCTTGGGATCGTCTACCAGAATCCGGTAATGGCAGGCCAGGGCGAGCTCGAAGCCGCCGCCCAGCGCCAGCCCATTGATAACCGCTACCCAGGGCTTGCCGGAAGTCTCCATTGCGCGATGCATCTGCGTGGCGCGCTGCGAAAAAGCATACGCCTCATGCTTGTCGTAGCGGCGCACAAGTCGCTTCAGGTCGGCCCCCGCCATGAAGGCGGGCTTTGCGCTGGTAAGAATTACGCCCTTGACGCTTTCATCTTCGGCGAGCGCCTTCGTCGCCTCCTCCATGTCGGCGATGAACTCCTCATTGACGATGTTCATCGACTCCTGGGCATTGTCGAGGATGAGGGTAGCAAAGCCGTCAGCCGCTTTTTCGATCTTCATATGTCGCATGGTGTCTTGCTTTCCGCTGGCGCTCAGACGCGCTCGATTATGCAGGCAGTGCCAAGGCCGTTGGCCGCGCAAAGGGAAATAGCCCCAGTGTTAAGGTCGCGCCGCTCAAGCTCGTCGAGAACGGTTCCCACAAGCATCGCGCCTGTCGCCCCCAGCGGATGCCCCATGGCGATCGCGCCGCCGTTGACGTTCATTCTGTCATGCGGCACATCCATCTCGTTCATGAAGCGCATGACAACGCTGGCGAACGCCTCGTTGAGTTCCCACAGGTCGATGTCGTTCTTGGACATGCCGGCGGCCTTGAGCGCCTTTTGACAGACTGCCGTTGGAGCTGTTAGCATGATTGTCGGTTCAGAACCGGTATTGGCATAGGCGCGAACCCTGGCGCGGGGTTTGAGGCCCGCTTTCTCCCCGAACGCCTTCGATCCGACAAGGACGAGCCCCGCGCCATCGACGATACCGGAGCTGTTGCCGCCATGGTGAACGTAATTCAGCTCCTCGATCTCAGGATAGCGGTCCTTCACGACTGGCTCAAAGCCCGCTTTACCGAAGCCCTCGAAGGAAGGCTTGAGCTTGCCGAGACTTTCGAGGGTGGTGCCGGGGCGCATATGCTCGTCATGATCTAGAATGACGTCGCCGAGCACGTCCTTCACCGGGACTATGGCGCCCTTGAAATATCCCTCCTGCCACGCCCGGGCCGCGCGCGCTTGGCTTTCCACCGCGAAAGCGTCCACGTCCTCGCGGCTGAAGCCATCCAGAGTCGCGATCAAGTCGGCGCCGATGCCTTGGGGGGCATAGTGGTTATGGTAGGCAATCGTCGGATCGGACGTCCACGCGCCACTGTCATAACCCATCACCGTGCGGCTCATGGACTCGACGCCGCCGCCGATTCCCGCCTCAATCATGCCGGAATGGACCTGCGCCGCTATCAGGCTGACGGCATCAAGGCCGGTGGCGCAGAAACGGTGGATCTGCTGCCCGCTGACGGTCTGCGCATAGCCTGCTTCCAGCACCGCGGCGCGGGCCAGCACGCCGCCCTGCTCACCGACCGGCTGCGCCATGCCGATGATGACATCGTCGAGAAGCGATGTGTCGAGATTGCTGCGGTCACGCACCGCCTCAAGCAGCTGGGTCGCCAGCCGGACTGAGGAAATCTCGTGAAGCGCTCCGTCGGGACGGCCCTTGCCGCGCGGCGTGCGCACATGATCGTAGATATAAGCTTCCATCTAACTTCCTGCGAACCTTGTTGCGTTGGGAACCAGTGCCATCTGAAGTCAGCCTAGTGGCCGGCAAGCACACCTATCGAACGGAGGGTCGATCCGCCCGCGGCAATGCTCCTGGCCTGAAAAAAGCGCCGAAATTACCGGTCCAGGACCCTTGCCGATTTTCTTTCGACCGGAATCCCGCATTTAACTCACCCGACTTCAGATAGGTTGCTGAAATGCGGATTGCGCCGAGAAAGCATCAAACGAAAGGACATGTGGACGACGATGGATTTTTCGCTGACAGAAGAACAGGAAGCATTTCGCGATGTCGTACGGCGTTGGGTTGATGCTGAGGCGCCGAAGGATCTCATGCGCAAGCTTGAGGCGGATGAGGAGAATTATCCTTTCCCGCTGTGGGACAAGCTCAAGGAACAGGGATTTTTCGGGATTGGCATTCCGGAGGAATTTGGCGGCCTGGGCGGCGACGTGATGACGCAGATGATCTTCGCGCGCGAACTTGCCCGGACGGCGGGCGGGCTGATCTGGACCTGGGGTGTAACCTCCTTTGCCGGGGCCAAGTCGGTCGGACTATATGGTACGCCCGAGCAGAAGGAACGCTGGCTGCGGCCCATGGCGGAGGGCAATCTGCGCATCGCGATCTCGGTCACCGAGCCCGATGGCGGCACCGACGTGCTGGGCGCGATGAAGACCTTTGCAGAGAAGGTTGACGGAGGCTGGAAAGTCAACGGCGCGAAGATGTGGACCACCGGCGCCAAGGTCGCCGACCGTTTCCTCCTGCTCGCCAGGACCGACAAGAATGTTGAAAAGCGCCAGCAGGGCCTGACGCTGTTCTTTGCGGACGCGAAGTCGCCGGGGATTATGGCCTCCCTCCTCCCCAAATTGGGCATGCGCGCCATGGGCTCATGCTCTGTTACGTTCGACGACGTGTTCATCCCCGACGAGGACGTGCTCGGCGAACCCGGCAATGCCTGGTACATGATGCTGCCCACGCTCAATAACGAGCGGATCATGGTGGGCGCCCAATGCCTGGGCGCGCTGGACGGAATTCTGGAAGACGCGCTGGCCTATGTGAAGCAACGCAAGGCCTTTGGCGACATTATCGGCCGGTTCCAGATATTGCAGCACTATATCGCCGACATCGCCACCTGGCAGAAGACGACCGAGCTGCTGCTCTATTATGTCGCCAGCCTTCAGGCCGCCGGCAAGCCATGCGGGGTGGAAGCGAATATGCTGAAGATGGTCGCCACCGAAAATGCAGTGAAGGCGGCCGATCTGGGAATCCAGATATTGGGCGGCATGGGCTATTCGGCGGAAACCGATATGCAGCGATATTGGCGCGACCACCGCATCCTGCGCATGACGCCGATTTCGAACGAAATGGTTCGCAATACGATAGCCGAGAGCCTTGGCCTTCCGCGCTCCTTCTGAAGGATCACGCATTGTCCGATACAGACGATCTGCCCTCTCCCCCTGATGTTGCCGGAATTCTCCTGGACGGCGTCAGCCCCTATGTCATCTCCAGGCATGAAAATCGCAATCTCTGCCATTCGACACAGATTGAGCCTGGAGAAGACGGGATGGCGCATCCGATTTACTATTATGTCGCAACGCAGGTCGCGATGGGAAAGACGGTGGCCGAACTATGCGCGGCCTGTGACTTCAATGTCGAGGATGGGCCGATGATGGGCAGCAGTGAGGTGCAATTTTCCACGCCCCTTAGAACCGAGGTTCCCTATATGGTTTCGGGCGAAATTCTGAGCCTGGTACGCAAGCGCAGCCGAAAACTGGGCGTCATGGACGTCCTTACTTACCGGCTGCGGCTCCACGGTCCCGACGGCGCGATGGCGCTGGAAACCGACAATGTCTGGATACTCCCGAGGAGGGAGCTGGCATGAGCTACGCCGTGGGAGACGAACTGCCGCCCTTTGTGATCGAAAACGTGAGCCCGGAGGCAATGAAACAATGGGCTGTCTTTCTGGCAGACCCCAATCCCATTCATCTCGACGTGAAGGCGGTGAAGGCCAGGGGGCTGGGCGACAAGGTGATCAACCAGGGCCCGATCAATGTGGCCTATATGATGAACTGCCTGCTCAAGGCGTTTCCCGGCGGCCGCATCGCGTCCATGACCTCACGCTTCCTCGACAATATTTATGGCGAGGAAAAAATCGTGGCCAAGGGCTGGATAGAAGCCGTCGACGGCAACCGGATCACCTGTTCGGTTATCCTGGAAAGCGAAGAGCGGGGGACAGTCAATTCGGCCATGGCCACCGTCATCCTCTAGGCCCAAGGCGCGGTAGAACGAAAAACCCCCGACACGTCCTGGTGCCGGGGGTTTCCCTTTTTTTTGGATCGCGGCGGCAGCTGTCAATCCCAGTTTTCAAGGATGTCGCCAATGGCTTCGTCAACGATATACATTCCGTCGATACCGGCCATATAACCAGTGCCGAGCGTCAAGGCGTTAACCACATGGTCGCGCGTCATGCCCCAGGCCTTGCCGAGTAGGGTCGCTTCTCTGATGCCGTCGCGAAAACCGCGATTCATATTATAGTGGATGAGGATATAGGGGACCATTTGCTTGGGCAGCGCGCCGGTTGCAAGGGCACCCTCGAACTTGGCCCGATGCTGCTTCACGAAGCTGGGATTATATTTGGCAAGGGTCGCCACCGACCGGGGAACATAGCCGATCGTATTGGCATACCATTTGTCCAGCATCTCCCTTTCCGCCTTGGTCAACTCCGGATTGTCGAAGTCCAGGCCGCTCCGGAAGGCGCCGGCATCGGGCGCCCAGCCTTGCGGCCACGCGATGGAGTGGTCCGGCTCCTTGTAACTGGCCATATAGTCAAAGGCCTGAAGATAGACCTCGTTGAAGCCGCAGGGCCCCGAATGCATGAAGGCAAGTCCGAAAATCTCGTTCACCTGCGCCTTGCTGGCGCCCATTTCCTGCGAACCCATGACTTCGTGCAGGACCCCGCCCGGTACGCGGTTGCAGGCATACCAATGCAGCATCGTCAGCATGGTGATGGCCATTGGAATCTCGCCATTGGCGGGCACCGCATGCAGGAACTGCATCTGCCGCATATGGTATTTCAGCATGTCCGGCCGGTTCTGGATCAGAAAGCTGTAGGCGGTCAGCGGATAAGCCATCTTGCCAGGACGCCAGGTCATTTTGTCGGCCCAGAACTCCGCCTTTTCCTGCTCGGTGGTCTGGCTCACATCCGTGAGGTTCAGGCCCCGGGTATATGCAAATCCATAGCCTTTCTCAGACATTGTCTTCTCCTATTTCAGCAGGGCCTCAAGCGTTCGCGTTGCGGGACGTTCCAAGGACCACAAAGCAAATCACGCAAGGCTCGTTTCCGCGGTTCTCCCAGGCATGTTTGGCTCCATTCTGAACCATCACGTCCCCTGGCCTCAGCGTGACCTCGCTGCCGTCGCCCTGGATGAGCGTGATCTCTCCCGAGAACACGAAACCCAGGTCAACCGAGTCCGTAGAGTGCATTCCGACGTCGAAATCATGCTCGCCCCCTGAAGTCACAGCAGCCTGCAGTCGCTGATATTCGGGATCAGGAGCGATGGGGGGAAACGCCATACCCTTGACGCCAAAGCCGGGTGGGAAGGTCACCATATTGGCGCGCATCCCGCCTGCTTCGGGGAAGATGCTGCGGGGAACAAAGGGGCCTTCCGGACTATGAGGCAAGGAGGGCAGCTTTTCCCAGCCCCACATACCATACCATTTGGCGCCGCCGCCCATTTCCAGCGGCTCGACCTCCTCGACATGCGTATAAACATGCCGGTCGTCCGGCGTCTGGCCCGTTACCACGCGTCTCACTATCGGCAGCATTTTCGACATCCTCTCCATCCTATTTTGACGCCAGCGCAATGCGGGGTCAGCCGCTCCTGGTGGCCTTGCCCATGAAGGCCGCCACGTCGATCTTGTTCTCCGGAACGAAAGTTTCGACGAGCTTGAATTTCTGGATCTTTGTTGCGCTCATCGGCCATTTGGTCACGAAACGCACATAGCGGGGTACCTTGTAACTGGCGATATTCCCTGCACAATATTGGATTACTTCCTCGGCCGACATGGTCTCGCCGGAATTCAGCTCGATAAAGGCTGCGACAACTTCGACCAGCCGGTCGTCTGGGGCCGAAATGACCTGCACCATCTTGATCTTGGGATGCCGGGACAAGAAACTCTCCACCTCCACGGCGGCCACATTTTCTCCGCCGATCTTGAGCATGTCCTTGATCCGGCCCGTATAGGCGAGCTGGCTGTCCTCATCGATCCAGCCCAGATCGCCACTGTGGAGCCAGCCGCCCTCCAGCATGACCTTGGCGGTCTGCGCTTCATCCTTGAGATAGCCGGAAAAGATGGGACCCCTTATGAGTATTTCACCGACCTGGCCCGCCGGCATATCGTCAAGCGTACCGGGATCCACAATGCGGATGCTGAACCCGCGCAAGGGCTTGCCCGCCTTTGCGATGCGCTGCTCCAGCGTGTCTTGAGGGCTCGACATGGTGGCGATGCCGCCGCATTCGGTGAGGCCATAGCAGCAGATCTGGGTCGCGTTCGGAATGGCGTCCGCAAATTTGCGCAATTGCTCGGGCGCGCCGATATTCAGTTGCAGGCGCAGCTTCGACAGATTGCGGGTCTTGAAATCGGGATGGTCGATGAACGCGGCGGTAAGGGCCGGAAAGGCCGGGTAGAAGACAGTTGCGCCGACCCGCTCCATTTCCGCCAGTGCGGACGCCGGCTCGAAATGACTCTGGCTCACAAAAGTGGCGCCCACCTGCCGGCAGGCGTTGAGTGGCAGGTGAGAGGAGAGATGATATAGCGGCAACGGGTCCCAGAACACATCATTCGCAGTGAGTTCCAGACGCTCGGTAAGCGCACCGGCGACCTGCGTCACAGATCCGTGGCTGATCATGCAGGCCTTGGGCTGGGCCGTGGTGCCCGAGGAAAAGATAATAAGGGCCGTGTCCTCCGGTCGCACGTCAGCAATCCGCTCTGCCAGTTGCGCGTCGCCGACCGTTCTTCCGCCAGCATCGAAATCCGCCTCGGTTGGCCAGCAGCTTTCGTCCGGTGCATCAAAGTGAAACACCTTGCTCAGCATAGGCGCACCGGCCACCCGCAACGGCTCTGTCTTGCGCCACCCGGCGAGCTCGGGAAAGCTGGTGACAAGCAATTTACGCAGGTCCAGATGCGGGCGAGCCGCCCCCGTAATGAAGAGGACCCTGATTTCCGCATGCCGGACGACATAATGGAGGTCCTCGCCACGATAGCGCGCATTGAGCACGACGGCGCTCGCACCGATCATGTTGATGGCTCCGGAGAGGATGGCATAGTCCCAGCAGTTCGGCATCAATATGCCGACATGATCGCCCGGTTGGATACCCTGCGCGAGCAGGCGGCGCGCACAGAAAACCGTCTGTCGAGTGAATTCCGCATAGTCGGCCTGCTTCTCGCCCAGAATGAAGGCCGGGCGGTCAGGCCAGCGCCGCGCGGCCTCCAGGATGGAATAGCCAATAGTATCGGGCCTTGCCTGAAGACCCCGAACAAAGGACATGCGTTACTCCTTGGCAGCGAAGATCGTGTCGCGGAAACCGATCTTCCATTCGCCATCCTCGACGACGAACTTGTCGACATATTTCGCCACCACATAAGGCGCCTCCAGCTTGGGCAGCCCCGTCGCATTCTCACGATAGCTGCGATAGACCGTGACATAGGAGGTAGCCTCGGCGGTTTCGGGGCCAGTCACGGTGACCAGCAGGTTGCTCGCCGCATGGATCAGCGGATCGGTCGTCAGCTTATCGAAAAAGGCCTTGATTGCGGCATGACCCCTGATTTCGCCAGTGTCGCTGCGGTTGAGGACTCCGTCCCTGGCAAAAAGCGCAACCAGCCTTTCAAACTGCCGCGTGTCCACATATTCGCAATATTCCAGCATCAGCCGCTTGCAGGCGCGTTCGGCTAACAACGCCGTCAGATCAGTCATGAATCCTTCCCTTCATTTCAGTTATGCCGCCGCCAGTCAGAGCGACAGTCCGCCATCCGCTATGATAGTCTGGCCGGTGATGAAACCGGCTTCCGAAGAACATAGGAACGCTGCAGCGCCGGCGATGTCCTCGCCAGTGCCGAACCGGCGCAGCGGCGTGCGTTTCTTTTGCTCCGCCCATATTTCGCCGTTATAGATCGTCTCCATCAGATTTCCGCCAATTCCCACCTCCATGATACCGGGAGCCACGGTATTGGCGCGGATGCCGTAGCGCCCTTCCTCCTTGGCGACGGCCCGGCACAAGGCTTCAGTGCCCGCCTTGGGGATCGATGAAAGCGCGTCTCCGATGACGTACCAATGAGGAGCGACCGACCCGATATTGACAATACAGCCCTGCGTGCGCCGAAGCACCGGAATGGCCTGACGCACCAGGGCGACGAAGCCCATCAGTTCGGTATTGATGACTTCTTCCCATTGGCGCGGTTCGATCTGCGAGACATAGGGCTGCTGGATGCTGACACCTGATGCATAGACCACAGCCCGCAAACCGCCGCTGCGCCTGTCTGCGGCCGCCAATACTTCCGCGAGCTTCTCTTCATCGCTGATGTCGAGGGAGTGCATGGCGAGCGACGCAGCCTCCTGCACCTCGTTCATCAGCGCTTCCGCCTTTGCCGCATTTGAGCGGTAGGTGAAATCGACATATTCCCAGTCCGCGGCGAGCCGCCGGACGATCGCGCTGCCAAGCCCCCCGGAGCCACCTACAACCAACGCCCCGCCTTTTTCTACAATCATGGTAACTCCTACGGCACTCCAGCGGCCCTCTTCGCGGCTGTCACTTGCCATGCGACGGAACGATGAGGCAAACTATCCGCCAGGAGCCGTACGCCACCTATCTAAAGTCGAGTCCCTGGAGGATGGCCACCATCGCTGGCGTCAACGGCATAAACAAAAAATATCTCGGCACTCAGTTTGCGGCTCTCGCCGTTCGGGACGGCCCATCTTTTGGCAGGACAGCAGCAATTCCGGAATTTGTACCGTGTGGCCCTCGTTGAGAGGTGGACATGACAACCAAAGCAGACCCCAAATCCCGTCAGGGAAAAGTCGCCCCGCCGGGCCTCACCTTGCAGGAAATCGCAGCGTCCGTCCTGCCTTTGCCCGAGCGAGAAAGCCTCAGCGAAAAAGAGCGGGAAGCGTTCGATTATATCGTGAAGCGGTCAAAAATCTGGTTCGAATCCACGCCGGAAAACAAGGGGCAGGAATATCGGATGTCCCCGCTGTACGTCGGCTTGCTGCAAACCCCCGAGGTGGCCGATCTCTGGATTCGCCTGACCGACATGCTCGGCACATCCGAGAGTCGCGGCAGTTTCAGTGCGCGGGACCGCGATTGGATCCGCCTGACCGTCCCTGTGAGATTGAAAACGCTGATCCAAGGCCTTCAGATCGCTGATGCTGTCGCGTCGGGCATAGACCCCAGGGACATCAAGTCCTTGCTGGATAACCACCTGGAGGATTTGACACCCGAAGACCGTCAAATTGTCGAATATGTCCAGGCGACGATGGACGGCGAAGTGACCCGCGAGCTCTATGAAGGGATGGAAGCGCGCATGGGCGCCAAGGGCGCGGTGGAATTCACCACCTCAGTTCTCTTCGTCATGGCCATCCGGCGTCTGATCCAGGCGATTTGGGCGATGCAAGGCTACGAACTTCCCGATCGCTCGACCGATTACGACATTATACAATCCTTTATCGACGGGAGTGCACCGGTGCACGGCTATGACCGCCTCAACGATGTCGTGAAAAAGGCAGGTGCTTAGCGCATTTTTCGAGCGCAATGAATTGAGAGGGATTTCCAAGAGTTCGATTTTCTGATTCAGAATCCATGCTGGTGAAGGAGGAGGCTGGCATGAATGGCTCAAGCTTTATCGATGGATTTGCGTGTCCGGCTTCTGGCTGCGGTTGATGGTGGGATGAGTTGCCGTGCGGCGGCGGCCCGTTTTGGGGTCGCGCCATCGACGGCGATCCGCTGTCACTCAGGTGCTCGTGCCCGAGTTGCGACCCGGCGACGTCGTCATCATGGACAACCTGTCGAGCCACAAGCGTGCCTCGGTGCGTGAGCGGATCGAGGCGGCAGGCGCAACCCTGCGCTTCCTCCCGCCTACAGCCCCGACTTCAACCCCATCGGGAAGGCGTTCTCACGCCTCAAGGCCATGCTGCGAAAAGCAGGTGAGCGAACCGTCTCAGGCCTATGGAACCTCATCGGCAAACTCGTCGACATCTTCCAGCCCAACGAATGCGCCAACTACTTCAGTTCGTGCGGATATGATCCAGACTGATCGAAAAAAATGCTCCAATTGAATATGCTTCGCGCGAGACGTGGTGCTCTGCATTTCGAGCCGGGCTGGAGGGGAATGACCTGTTAAAAATGGCTGGGCCGCACTGGCGGCCTCACCCCTTCCATTGGTCAGCTTCTCGCGTCGCCGGCCGTATGGCTGAGGACAACCAAGAGTAAGCTGTGGGACTCAAACGCCGGAAAGATATAATCCAGATAGGCATGATTGCTGGTCGGCCGAGGCAGGGCTTCCAACCGCTCCCAGGCCGCGGTCAGCTCCGGTGAAGCCTCGTTGAAGACATATTCTTCCCCTCCGTCGAACATCTTTGCCATGAATTCAACGATCTGAGGGTCGGATGCCACCCGATCGAGAGCCTGCCCAAAGTCATTGAGCCAGGTGCGAATCTCGACCGCATAGGGATGCCAGCCCGGCTGCAACGAAAGCTGAATACCGTCATAGAAACGGTACATCTCCATAAGCAGATCATAGCCTTCTCCCTCGCCGTCGAAGGCGCGGGGGACCGGTTCCATCCAGTCGGCCTCTTCCGCCACCTCTTCGATATTCAAGGCCTTGGCGATGGCCGAGCGAATCCGTTCCGGCCGGAGTGGCAGATCGGTTATCTTGATGTTGAACGAAGCCAGCGCGTCTTCGATGGCATTGGCAATCGTTGCGGGCACGGGTCCGGGAGCGCCTTCGCCCTTGCCGCGTGTCCCGAGCGGTGTGTAAGGCGTTGGAATATTATGCTCGCGGTGTTCGACATGCGGAACGTCAGCCGCCGAGGGCATGAGATAGCCTTCCAGCGTGACGTTCTGTAATTCGCCCTTGTCGCTATATATGAATTCTTCGAAAATCGCGTTGCCGATCCCCATGACGACGCCGCCTTGGCTCTGCCCTTCGACCACCAGGGGATTGATGGCCTTGCCGCTGTCATCGACCACGACATAACGCTGGATCGTGAATTCGCCCGATTCCGGGTTCACTTCGACGATGGCAGCATGGAAATTGGACCCATACATGGCCGGAACATCAGCGGGCGGCTCATAATACGCCGTATGTTCAAGTCCAGCCTCTATGCCCGGCGGGAAATTGAGCGGCGTCACGATTAGGTGCTTGGCAACCGCCTTGAACGATATCCGGACGGCGGCATCCTTGTCCCAGATGATCTCGCCGCCTGCGAATGTGAATTCCTCGGGCGCCGCCTCGATGCCCAAATCGTGCGCAGCGACCCTCGCCATCTTCTCCTTGAGAACCCTGGCAGCCTTGACCGCGGCGCTTGAGGTATAGGCGGCCATCCGGTTGCCGACGGCGCCCATGCTATATGGCGTGGAAAGCGTATCGCCATATTCGAGTTGCACATCGTCGGGCGTCAGGCCGAACTCGTCGGCCATCACCTGGGCAATGACCGTCTCATGGCTTTGGCCGGCGGGCGGGTCCCCGTCCAGGACGAGGACGGTTCCGCCCGCGGAAATCCGGACGGTCGCAGCGCCATAGCCGGGCTTGTTCATCAACTGCACATAGGCGCAGGACGATACGCCGGACATTTCGGCTTCGCCGCCGAAACCGACACCGATATAGCGGCCCTGTTCCCGCAGCTTAAGCTGCTCCTTACGGAAGCCCTCAACGTCGATCGTGGCGACAAGCTTGTCGAAGCCGCCGATATAATCGCCGCTGTCCAGGAAATTATATGTTCCAGTGACGTGCGGAAACTTGTCGACCAGATTCTTGCGGCGCACCGCGACGGGATCAAGTCCCAGTTCCCGCGCCAGGCGATCAATCGACCGGTCCATCGCGAAGCGCGCGGGCAAGCTGCCGAACGAGCGGGATGGCGTCAGGCAAGGCTTGTTGGTCGCAACGCAGATCAGCTCGATCTCGACCTGGGGGATGTCATATACGCTCGGCATCCAGAAGCAGCCAGACTTCGGGAAGACCAGGCCCATGAACATCGGCTGGTTGCCATCGCCCACGTCGCCGATGCAACGGTCGCGCAATCCCAGAATCTTACCTTCATTGGTGGCGGCGATCTGAAGATAATGGATCTGGCCTCGCTCCTGGCCATAACCGGCCCGGAAATGCTCCTCGCGGGTTTCGATCCAGCGCAACGGGCGCTTCACCAGCTTTGCAACCAGGGCGAGGGCGAAATCCTCGCGCCCCAGCGGCGCCTTGGTGCCAAAAGCACCGCCCTGATCCTTGGGCGTGACCACACGCACCAGATGATCCGGAATATCGAGCACCTCGGAAAGAGCCGTGCGCAGCAGGTGCGGGCGCTGTGTGGTCGAAACGTGCTTCAGACCGGAATTATCATCCCATTCCACCAGAATGCCGCGGGGTTCCAGCGGACTGCAGCCGGTACGGGGAACCTCATATCGTTCCTCGATGACAATGTCGGCCTTTTCAAACGCGTCCGTGATGCCGTTACCGAGTTTTTCGCGGTACAGGACATTGTCCGGCCATTCGTCGAAAACCCGCGGCGCGCCGGGTTCAAGCGCGCGCTCGGCGTCGGTGACGAAGGGCAGGATTTCATAATGGACCCGTACCAGTTCCGCCGCGTCCTCAAGTGCGTAGCGGTCTTCGGCCAGCAATATCGCGATCGGTTCGCCGTGGAACACGGTCTTGTCCACGGCCAGCGGCAGGGAGCGCGGCATGCGTAGTTCCGCGCCAAGCACCAGGACGGGAAGCAGCGAGGGAATGAGAACTTCGCGCATTCCTTTCTCAAGAAGGTCGGCCCCTGTAAAGCCCGCCACCACGCCGGGCACTTTGACCGCTTCGCCAAGTTCGATCTCGAGCAATTTAGCATGGGCATGCTTGCTGCGGATGAAATGCACATGCAGCATGCCCGGCAGCTTCATGTCGCCGATATAGTGGCCCTGCCCACGCAGCAGCCGGGCATCTTCCTTGCGCTTGAGCGGGCGCCCGACCCAGTTGGAGCCGCTCACGCCTTCCTGTCTCACGCTCACGGGTTCGTCCTCCCGGGCTCAAGACTTCCAAAATAGGCCTGCCGTTCTTCGGCCGGCATTTCCCGCAGACGCTCCGCCGCCATCTGTACGGCCTCGACAATATGGCTGTAGCCAGTGCACCGGCAGATATTGCCAATCAGGGATCGCCGGATCTCCGTATCGGTGAGTTCCGCGCTGTCCTCATAGGAATGGGACTTGAGCAGATCAAAGATCGTCATCAGCATGCCCGGCGTGCAATAGCCGCATTGCAGCCCGTGCCGTTCCCAGAAGGCATCCTGGATGGGGTGCAGCTCGCCCTCCTTTCCCGAAAGCGCCTCAAGACCCTCGACCGTCAAGAGGGCGCGGCCATCGGCCTGGACGGCAAGCATCATGCAGGATTTTACGGAATCGCCATCGAGCACGACGGTGCAGGCTCCGCAGCGGCCTTCATAGGTGCAGCCTACATGCGTGCCCGTCAGCCCCAGTTCGTCGCGCAGAAAATCGACCAGCAGCATCCGCAGCGGCACTGTCCGGTCATATTTACGGCCATTGACCGTGACGGAGACTAGCTGTTCCATCTTGAAAGATCCTCCTGCGCCCTCTCAAACGCCAATTCCAAAACCTGCCTGCCATAGACGCGGACGAGTTGCCGGCGGTATGCGGACGTCGCGCGCGAGTCCGACTGGGGCTTTATCTCTTCGGCGGCGGCATCGGCCGCAGCGGCGATGCCCTGGGTATCCACCTTTTTGCCGATCAGCGACTGCGCGGCATATTTGGCAATGTTGGGACATGGCACCAGCCCGCCCACGACAATCCGCGCATCCGCGCACAGCCCGGCTTCATCCAGCGTCACGGCAGCGGCAACACCAATAACCGGGCGTCCGTTGGCGGTAATACCATATTTCCGGTACGCGCTCCCGCCCCCCTTGCCCGCGGGAGGAAAGCAGACAGCCTTGAGCAACTCGCCCGGTTGCAGCAGCATGCGCTCGGCATCGGCGAAGAGTTCGAGCGCGCCAACCTTCCGCTCGCCTTCTGGACCTGCAATGTGCAATTCGGCGTCGAGGCACATCGCGACCTGCTTCATGTCGGTGATCACCGTACCGAACGCCAGGTTGCCCCCAATGGTCCCGCGGTTCTGGATCTGCCGGTCACCGACACCGGCAGCAGCGTCCGCCAACGCCGGCCACCCCCCTGCGACGGCAGGATCGCTCCACAATTCCCGATGCCGGCACATAGCCCCAACGAGAAGCGATCCATCCGCATCAAGCACGTCCAGCCCATGCAGTTCACCGACATGCACGAGGTCCAGCAAAGCCTCCGGCCGCAACCCGCGCGTCTTCAGCAGGGGCATCACGCTTTGACCACCGGCAATCACGATAAGCCGGCTGCCCTCCTTGGCCATGATCTGCAGGCATTCATCCAAACTGGTTGGCGCATGATATGCCTTTAATGGCGCCATCTGTGTCATAAGCTGTCCTTCTACCCCGCCTTATGGGCGGGCGCTCGCGGGCTGTCACAAGAAGTGGTTCACGTCATGCCTACATGTCCAGGGCAAAGACCCAAAGAGCCGCCCGTCCAACCGAAGGTTCGATTTCCGGCGTCAGGTGACTGACCAACCCATCATAATATGTGCCGCCCCCGGTCACGACCGCGACATATTGCTTGCCGCCCGCCGTAAAGGTGATCGGGAAAGAATTTGGCGTATCGCTCAGGCGGACCTGCCAAAGCGTCTTGCCGGTGCTGCTGTCGAGCGCCCGGAACCAGCGGTCCCGCGATCCTTCGAAAACAAGGCCGCCTGCAGTCGCCAACACGGCGGAGGCTTGGGGCGCCCGCCGACTGATATCCCAGACCGCCTTTCCGGTCCGCAGATCCACGGCAGCAATCCGGCCCAGCTTGTTATCAGAACCCGGACGCGGCTTCACCTTCCATACCGATTGCTCGATCAGCGATTTGTCCACCTGCACCTCCATGCAGGCATCCAGAACCGGGATGAACAGCAGGGAATTTTCCGGATCATAGGCGGTTGACGGCCAGTTGCGGACGCCACCGGCGAAGGGGCAGGCATTGGTTACCTTGCCTTCGCCGGGGATTTTGGTGTCATCGATCGTTTTGGCACCGGTGCGGGGATCTATGTTCGTTATGATGTCCTGAATACCGAAATCGGCCGACCATTTATATTGTCCAGTTTTCAAATCGAGCGCGTCGAGAATCCCCAGCTTTCCCATCGACAAGACGACCGGTTCATTACCGCGCGGATCCTTGACGATCATGCGCTCGAACGCCCAGTCCTCATCCCAGACATCGCCGGGAAAATGCTGGAAGTACCAGGCCGGTTTGCCAGTTTTGGCGTTCAGCTTTAGCGTCGTATTTGTATAAAGTGCCGGAGCCGGCTTTTTGGGATCCTTGGCCAGAAGCGTATTGACCGCATAGGTGTTGCCGGTTCCGAAAATGACCTGGTTGCTGGTATAATCATAGCTTGGTCCGGCCCATATGCCGCCTCCGCCGCGCTCCGATGCGGGTGCTTCGTTCCAGCTGTCGGCGCCCGGATCTCCGTCCCCGGGAATGGTGTAGAACCGCCACAATAACTTGCCTGTTTTTGCGTCTAGCGCAGCCATGGAGCAGCGCATGCCCTTGGCGAAACAGACCGCCGTCCCCTGAAAAACTCTTCCCTGTGCCACTAGCGGTGCGGCGGTGGTCGCCGATTGATCGCCAACGACCTGTTGCCAGAGCAGTGCTCCGCTGCGGGCGTCCAGCGCCATGACCCGGTTGTCCACCGTGGAGGCATAGAGGGCATTGCCATAGAGCGCCACGCCGCGCGGCTGACTGATGCCACGGGGAGCTGTTTTGTCTTCCCGCTTCCAGATCGTGTCGCCGCTGGTCCCCTCGATCGCGGTGATGTTGCCGCCGCCGCTCAGAAAGATCACACCGTCATGCGCGAGCGGCGCGATGCCATTGGTTCCAGGCCCAAGGCTTTTGCTCCAGACGAGCCGCAGCTTGCCGACATTTGAGCGCGTGATCTGCTGGAGCGAACTGTAACCCAGCGACGCTGAACTGCCGCGCCAGGCCAGCCAGTCTTCCTTGGGGAGTTTCTGAAGCATGGCGTCGGTGACGGGCGTCAATTTGTCCGCCACGGCCTTCAGGCGTGCCTCCGCCTCCTGCCAGATGGCGTCCTGAACCTTGGGAGGGGCCGCTTGCTGTGTCTCACCGGATACAGCATTGTTCTGCTGCAAAATATAACTGGCGAGCTGCTGCGCTGTCACCGAATCAAGCGGTTCGGGGGCCCCGGGCGGCATGGAGCGGGCAATATAGTCTGCCAGAGCGGCTTCCCCCGCGTCTACCCATTTCGACTGAAAGGTTGCGCCCTTCAACGTCGGGGCGCCACCGCCTTCCAGCGATGCGCCATGACAGGACGCGCATTTGGAGCCGTAGACCGATGCCACAACAATCGAGGCAGGGCGGTTGGAGGGTTCCGCAAGCGCTGCCCCAGCCAAAAACACAGCGAAAGGCAACAGCACTGCGACGCACTGTCCTGCCAAAGCCCTTCTCTTAATCATTCGCTCTCCTAGCGCCCAGTTCCAGCCGTTGAAGGCAGTGCCGCTTAGGTCTGGCGATCCAGGTCATGCCAGCGGCATGGAAACGCCCTTGGACCGCCTCGCCTCAAATCGGATATGGCGTTATTGATCGATGGCAATCACACCCGATCGCACACCTATCTAAAGACCGGCGGGCACCATTTGCGCCTCGTCGCGAATGAGCCTTGTCGGAGGCCTTTTTCCAGTGCTCTCATTGACCAAAACCGGCGATTGACTTGCCCTATGACCTTTCTGCTATAAGCCTGGACCGTTTCGAGCCGAAAACGACACGGCTCGACAACTTTGAAGTCAGGCCAAGGGACTACTCTAATGGAAGAATTCGATGCACGGCGAGCCGCGATGGAACTCGTCACTGCCTTTGTGAACAACCATCCGCTCACCGCTACCGAATTGCCGAAACTGCTCACCGATGTTTTCAGCACTGTTTCTGCTTTCGGTCCCAATCCGAACCCAGCCGCAAGCGCCGCCCTGGCCACGCCCGAACCGGCAGAGGCGGCGGAGCCTGCCGAGGCGATTTCTCCTCCGGCACCGCCTGCAGAGGCGGCGCCCGTATCAGCGGTCAGCATCGAGGAGTCCATCAGCAATCCGGATTACATCATTTCGCTCATCAACGGCGAAAAGTTCAAGACGCTGAAGCGCCACTTGCGGGCCAACGGCCTGACCGAAGCTGAATATCGCGAGCGGTATAATCTTCCGAGCGACTATCCATTCGTTGCGCCTTCCTATTCTCAATTGCGGCGCGGCGTGGCCCACAAAATGGGATTTGGACAAAGGCGCGGCCCAGATTCGGACGGAACGGCAGGTTCAGAACCTTCGTCCGCGCCAACCCCTCCAGCGGCCGAGGCGCCGGCCGCGATTTCCAGGCCCAGCCGCAGCAAGGCAAAGCCTGCGAAAGCAAAGACAACCGGGAGCAAGGCCGCCTCCACACCACAAGAAGACGCAAATTTGGGTGCGGTGCCGGCAAAGCGAACGAAGGCATCCACCAAATCAAAAGCCCCGGCAGCGTCTGTGAAGGCCAGAACCAAGGGGCAAACTGCCACTTCCGAAGCTCCCGCCACCAATCGCGATGGCAAGGCGGCGGAGCGTCCGAAACGCACCAAATTGTCGCCCATATTCGGATAACAGGGTGGGTGTGATCGCCAGTCATGGCGGTCGTCGAACCTGTACCCATTCCGCTTATATCGAACCGTCCGTGTCGAGCGAAGTCGAGATGCGCCTGCCCTGGCGAATGTCAATCGACTCCGCTCGAGACGAACGAATTGAGTCCGTCAAACCAAAACGTCACAGCCATCCCAATGGCGAGATCGATCTCATCATGCCGATCGATGCGGCAGCACAGTTCGATGGGCGCGGCGCTGGCTGGAAAGTGTATCGTCCGGGCTCAGCGCACCATCCGACCGTATCCGGCGGCAAAGCCCTGGT